>NZ_DATAGQ010000022.1:0-30390 GCF_036263595.1 Geminicoccus sp.
GCACGAAGATGCGCTCGGGCATGTCGACCGTGATGTCGAGATTGGCTTGGTAGCCGAGCCCAGCCGTTCCATCCTCCGACTCGGCCGGCGCACCCGGACCGGTTGTCGGCTCAATGACAGGAATCGTTCCGCCCGTTCCGCCGTCGGGAATGGAGATTTCTGCCCGATCGACCAGGAAGCGCCCCGTGACATTGGCAGCCGCACTGTCGCCGGTAACGTTCAGGTCTCCTCCCAGCCGCAGGAGGAGATCGTCGCGATAGACCGGCCGGAACTCGTCCAGGCGGATCGACACCTGGAACGGCAGGTGCGGCCGGCCCAGGTCGACATTGCCACTACCGCTCAACCGGCCTGACCCACCATCAGTCGCGCTCAGCCGCTCGATGCGGATCTGGCGGCCGGTGGCCTGGAGGGCAAGGTCCAGATTGCGCAGGGCCACACCACTGCCGGTGTCGGCGAATGTGGCATCGCGAATCTGCAGGCTGCCGTTGGCGGCTGGCTGGTTAAGCGTCCCCGACAGATGCAGGTCGCTGACCAGCGCGCCTTGAACGCGCTGCCCATCGAGTGCGGCGAAGCGTGCAATCCGGGCGAGATCGGCGGAGCCGGTCAGTGCGCCGGCCAGTGGACCATCGGGTGGGAGCGCGACGTTGAATGGCTGTAGCGACAGCGTCAGCGGAGCCTGAGCCCTAAGCTGAAGTGGCGCCTGGCCGAGACCGCTGACATTCAGTTCGCCGCTCACTTGGCTGCCAGTCGTGTTCGCCGTGAGGTCGAGATCGAGTGGCGTCCCGGTCGCGACGGTGCCGTCGTTGACCCCGATCCCGCGTCCCCTGCCGGTAAGCTCGATCCGCGGAGCGCGAAGAGTGCCGGCCAGCGCCAGGTCCGCCTGGACCTGCCCTGACAAGGGCGGCACACCCAGGCTCTGGAGCGCAGCCAAGTCCAGGCCACGTAGCCGGATCGATCCATCGGCACGTTCACTGGCGAGGGCGACACTGCCAGACAGGCTCGCCTGGTCGTAGCGCAGGTCCAGGTTCGACAGGGCGGTGCGCGTCGGCGACAACTCGATCCTGGCTGCCTGTTGCAGCCGGAGCGGCTTGTCGGCGATGGTGCCGGCGAGCATGGTCAAGTCGACGACGGTGCGGTCACCGTCGCGCCGGACGTTGGCACCCGCCTCGATCTGGAGCGGCACCGTGGCCTTGCCGTTGGTGCTCGCCGTGACGGTCAGTGCTTCGAGGGAACCGCTGGCGCGTAGCGTCGTGCGGGTTAGCTCTACGCCTGGGCGCTCGATGCCATCGGCAACCAAGTCGGCGCGCAGGCCGGGCGTGGCCAGCAGATCGCTCAGCGCCGCTTCGACGGTAAGCGCATCGACCGTCACCACGCCAGGCATGCCGAGGCCGTTGCCCCTGACGGATGCCTTGGCACTCTGTCCTGCAGCTCCGTTCGCCTGCAGGTCCAGATCGAGCCGCCCCTGCAATGGCACCCCGGCGAACGGCTCCAGCGCCCCCAGATCCCTCACCCCGCCGACCAGCTTGCCGGTCGCCGAAACGGGAGCCGTCTGGATCGTGAAATCGCCGTCCAGCGCCAGCCGCCCTGGGCCACGCAGCTCGATCGTCGGCAGTGCCACCACCGGGCCATCCTTGCGGAACCTGGCCTTCAGGGTTAGGGGCTCCTGGCCAGGGGCGACGGCAAGTTCCAGCGTACCGCCCGGGGCGGCAATCAGATCCTCGCCGTCGAGCCGGGCCGTCACCTTGCCTAGTCTGCGCCCGGCGGCATGGATGTCCTCCCCGTCCAGGCGGACCTGAATCTTAGGCTGGGCCAGACTTCTATCCGCGGTCATGTCCACACGAACCCGCCCAGCCAGATCCGTAGCAGCGATGGCGGATGCCTTCGACAGGTCGGGCATGTCGACCTGCAGCGTACCCTGCAGTGCCTCGTCGCCAAGGTTGTAGGCTCCGCTGCCGGTCGCTGACAGCGCAGCCATCCGCAACTCCATCCGTGCGAGTTGAGCTAGCCGGATGCCGCTATTGTCTTCCGCAGGGGCGATGCTCCCCTCCATGTCCAGCGTGACCTTGTCTCCGACCAGGTCGGCGTATCGAGCAGGCAGCCCGGACAAGCCGTCCGCGCGCACGGCAACGGTTGCCGCCGGTTCGGAGGTGGTCCCTGTCGCCCTGACTTGCAGATCTGCGCTTCCGTGGGGCTCTCCACCCAGCCAGCGGCCGAGGAAGGCCAGATCCTCGGCCCGTCCATTCAGGACGCCGCTGATCGCGCCGCTCGTGGGTACATAGCTGCCCGTACCGTCGACGACGGCGGATGCCGTCTGCAGTTCGAGCTGGTCGAGGGAGAGGGTGCCATCCTCACGTCGCGCGGCCCGCGCCTGCAAGGATGGCGAAGAGCCCAGCACCGCCGCCACATCGTCGGGCAGGCCAGCAAGCTCATTGACTCGCAGCTGTGCCGTTCCGGCCGGTGCTGACGAAGTTCCCGTAACATCGACGTCGAGGTTGGCCCGACCAGCCAGAGGCTGCCCTGCCAGGGCGGCAAACCTGCCAAGATCCGCCGCGACTGCCTTGATGCTGGCCGAAACCGGCCCGCCGTCCAGGTCGACCGCTCCCTGACCGTCCAAGGTGACGGCCGCCGTCTCGGCGGACAGATCGTTGACGGTGATATGGCGGAAATCTTCGATCAATGCCTGGGCGGCGACAGTCACCTGCGGTCCCAGGACCTCCCGGAATTGGAGCGGCAATCCATCGAGCTCGGCCAGCTTCAGCGAGAAGCTGCTGTCACCGTCGCCACCGCCGGCATCCGTCGTGGCAAAGGCAAGGTCAAGCGAGCCATGGCCGGCCAGCGCCTGCCAGTCCGGCGGAAGGAACGGCTGCAGCACGCCTAACGACGGTACATCGCCCCGCAGCGTGCCGTTGCCCTGCAGGCTATCTGTGTCGATATCTGCCTGGCCACGCAGGGTCGCACCCAGTCCGACGACGTTCAGCTCGGCGAGCCGCACCTGTCCGTCCCGCTCGGCCGCTCCTGCCGCAGAAAGCGTCAGCGGTCCCTCCTCGGGCATGTCGACTCCCGGCAAGTCCAGCCCGGATGCCGTAGCCGTCAGATTGAAGTCACCCGAATCGAGCGTTTCGCCCAGCGGCGAACCAGCCTGCAGGTCCAGCTCGCTGTCCAGCTTCGCCAGGGAGATCTGGTTGAACCTGAAGTCGGCGCCGTCCAGGCGCAGTTCGGCGGCGGGTTTCGCGCGCGTGCCACCCAGTGACAGGATCGCCTGCAGCCTTCCGTCCAGATCGGTGCCGGCCAAGCCTGCGAAGCTGCCAAGATCCGGAATGTCGGCCGTGAACCGGCCGCTCGGGCCATTCTCGTCGGCCGGCACCCTTGCTTGTCCGGACAACTGCAAGGCCGCCAGAACGACGCGAAGCTGGTCGAGCTGTACGGCGCCGTCACCAGCGACATGACCACGCAGCGCAAGGTCCACCTTGTCACCCACCAGCGGTTGCATGTCGGCCGGAAGCAGGCCAGCCGCAGGACGCACCTCGCCGTCGATCCCGACCGTTGCCTGATCAGCGATCCCAAGCATGAGGTCGGCATCGGCCGCTGCCACGTTCGCGAGATCCAGGTCGAGCCGACCGCGCCAGTCGTCGAGTGGACCATCGCCCCTGATCGAGAGCTGGAGATCGCCCGCATGCGGCAGCCCGGCCAGCTTGCCGGTCAGGCCGCCGGTCTCGCTGGCCGTCAGGTCGACGTCCAGGTGCTGGGTGGCGAGGTCGACGATGCCCGACAGCGCCAGCGTGAGATCGGGCTGGTCGATCCGCCGCAGGTCGAGGCGTGTATCCACGACCTTGCCATCGTTCCTGGCAGTCAAGGCGCCGTCGAGTGTCAGTACCGCCGGTTCGCCAAGCACGGGCCGGGCCAGCTCGATCCGGTCGATATGGAGCCTGTCGACCAGCAGCTTCGGGATCGATCTCGGCAGTGCCGTCGGGTCGGGCAGCGAGAACGGTTCGGGCGGTGGCTCCGGTGAGGTGGAAACAGGGGTGCGCAGCATCGCGATGCGCTGCGCACCGATATTGCGGACATGGACGACGCCGGCGAACAGCTCGGTCCAGGCCACGTCGAGACGGGCCTGATCGGCCTCCAGCCAGACCCCTTGGCGGTCGGCGAGCGTCAGCCGCCCCATGGAGGGGGAGAAGGGGATGGATCCGCCGAGGCCGGTGATCTGCACCTGCATGTCGGTGTCGGCGGTCAGCTCCGCTACCTTCGCGGCGAGCCAGGATTGCACGACCGGCAGCTGCACGGCCGCAAGCAGAACGACCATCAACAACAACGGGACCGCCACCAGGATCCCCAGGACGGTCGCTCCGCGACGCAGCCACTTCAACCGACCATGCTCCTTTTCACCCCGTGACCTTGCCAGATCGGCACCTTGAGGACCAACGGCGGGTGAATCCCCGACGTTCCTTCCATGCCTGACTTGTACGTGGATCGGCGGTCAGAAGGCCTGCCCGATGCTCACATAAACCTGAAAAGCATCGTCGATGCCGGAACGGCGGTGCACCGGCACCGCCACGTCCAGGCGGACCGGCCCGATCGGCGTGTAGTAGCGGGCGCCGATGCCGGTGCCGACCTGCAGTTCGCCGCCGGAGAGAGGCACCGGATCATCGAAGGCAGAGCCGGCATCGATGAAGGCCACGAGCCCGAAGGTCTCGTTGATCCGCCAGCGGATCTCGCTGTTGACCTCGACAAGCGACAGGCCACCCAGCGGATCGTCATCGGCATCAAGGGGGCTTGCCAGCTGGTAGCCGATGCCGCGGACGGAGCCGCCACCGCCGGCATAGAAACGCTCGTCCGGCGGCACGTCATCCCTGTTCTGCGCCGTGATCGTGCCGATCGAGCCCCGCAAGGCCAGGACGAACCGTCGATCGTCGGTGAGCGACAGGTAGTGGCTGTAGGTGCCTTGCGCTTTCACGAACGCCGCGCCGGATCCGAGGGTATCGAAGTACGGCCCGGCATTGACGACGAGCCGGCCGCCGGTCGTGGGATCCAGGAAATTGTCGGTGGTGTCCCAGTTCAGACCGGCCGGGAATGACACCAGGCCATAGGTTTCCCTGCTGCCCTCCTGCTCCACGTTGGACAAGCGGTAGGAGACGCCGAGTGTGCCAGTGAGGCGGTCGCCCAGCCTGCGCTCGATCGCGGTGCCGATCTGGATCGAATCGCTGGTGTAGGCCTCGACGTCCTCGTGCTTGATCGAGCTGTCGATCAGGAGACTCTGCTGGCGTGCAAGGAAGTCGGGTTTGCGGAACTGGCCGACCAGTGCGTAGCGTTCAGCCGAAATGAGCGCGCTTACCGCGACACGCTCGCCGGCGCCGAAATAGTTGCGGTGCTCCCAGGACGCCGACACGCCTGGGCCCTCGTCGGTACGGTAGCTGGCGCCCGCGGCGATCGAGCGGGGCGCGCGCTGGCTGGTGACGAACTGGACGGGCAGTCGGCCCGTCTCGTCCAGCTGATCGGGGGTGATCACCCGAACGGTCGAGAACAGCTGCGTATCCACGAGGTCGCGCCGGGATTCTTCCAACGCATCGGGCGAATAAGGCTCGTTCTCGTGAATGCTCAGGCGGGCACGCAGGAAACCCTCGTCGATCCCCTCGATGCCGGTGAAGGTAATGGCACCGAAATTGGCGGCAGGGCCGGGTTCCACGGACAGAACCAGATCGAGCGTTCCCCTGGTGGGATCGATCTCTGCGCTGCGCTGCCCGATCTTGACCAGAGGGCGGCTTTGCCGGCGGACGATATCGACCAGGCGCTGCTCCGCCGAGAGGATGGCTTCGGCATTCACCGGTGCGCCATCCACCAGGCCCAGCTCTTCGGGGGAGGGAAGCTTGACTGCCGACGTGTCGGGTCCGACCGCCTCGATGCGGGGCTGGTTCAGCCGGTAGCGTTGGCCCGGCTGCAGCGTGAAGATCAGCTCACGCGGCCGTAGCGGATCGCTCGCTTGAGCGGCATTCTCGACGTCGGTCCCGTCGGCCGGCGCGTCCTCGAGACGCCACTCCACCTGCCCGTCATAGTAGCCGAGCGACTGCATCGCGCGGGTCAGGTTGCCGACATCCCGGAGGGCACGCTGCGTCAGGACGAGTTCGTCGACCGGGGGCTGTTCCTCCCCGCGCTTGGCATCCGAAGCCCGGTCGAGCATCGCCGACAGCTCAGGGTCGATAGGTCCCTGGAACTCCACCGTATACGGGATGCCCGGATCGGGCTCCTGCATCGCCAGCTCGTCGTCCGCTTCCTCCGCACATGCGCCGAGGGCCAGCAACAGGCAGACAAGTGCCAGCCGGAACACGGTTCTGGTGGAGAGCCGCTCGAAGAGGTTCACGCGCGGCCTGCCAGCGGCTTGCTTCGAGATGGCCCCTGGTTTGCAGGGATGTTCTTCTTGCCGAGCACTTCCTGCATGGTTCCTGTTGTACGGCCGACGTCGGGCACACATTCGAGACTGACGCCGGACACCGCAAACGAGAAATGGCAGGTGGGACCCGGTTGCCCCGGTGCTGGCTGGTATGAACATCCATCCAGAAACAACAAGCATGTCCGGGAGGTTCCAGCGCATCGCCGTGATCGCTGATACCAGCGATCTGCCTCTCTAGCTCATCTCTTCGACGTTCGTCTGGAGATACCAGCGCTGGTCCTCCTCCAGGCCGACCGCGCTCAGTTTTCCGGTCCAGCAGGCTCCGGTATCGATCCCGATGCGATGACGCCGCTCGGTCGGATGAGTTTCGACCGTATGTCCGTGGATCACCACCTTGGGCAGTTCGCCCGGATGGCTCAGGAAAGGCTCCCGAACCCAGAGCAGGTCCTCGACCGACTGCTGGTCGAGGGGCTTGGTCGGCATGACCCCAGCATGCACCATGAAATAGTCGCCGATGGAAAATCCCAGCTCCAGTCCGCGCAGGAACCTGCGGTGCTGTTCTGGAACGCGCAGGCGCATGGCTACCTGTGCCTCGACGAACCGCTCCTCCTCGGCCTTGGTGGGATCAATCCGCACGCCGTAGCTCAGGAGGGTCGCGTCGCCCCCGTGCTTGTACCAACTCGGTCCATAAGCCGGGTCATCCAGGAACTCGCGCAGCCAGAGGTCATGGTTGCCCATGAGGTGGATCGCCTGGAAGCCCTCGGGCGGTCCCATGATCAGGTGCTGGAGAACCTGGCTGCTTTCCGCCCCCCGGTCCACATAGTCGCCGAGATAGACGATCCAGGCCCGGCAGCTGTCGCCCCGACCGTAATGGTCGTCTGCCACCATCTGCTCGAGCTGGCGGAGCAGCCCGAGTCGCCCGTGCACATCGCCGACCACATAGACCCGGATTCCACGGGGCAGGCGGGGCGAGCGACCGCCCACGGACGGCGTAGGCCTTGCAGCCTCCTCTCGCCCCTTCCGAAACAGCCTCGTCAGCAAACCCGGTCCCACCTCGTCCAATGCCCCGACCAGCCTCGTCTCTGCTTGTGGCCCTTCGACCACAACCGGTTGCCGCAGCGGCATTCAGCGCCCGCTGTCGGCTATAGACGGTGGCCGTGTCGGTTGTCAGCGCCATCCTCAGATGTCTAAAGATCGTCCGATCGAGATGCACCGGCGGCCTTTCCCCGGAAGCTTACTTCAATGTGCCTTCGGCCACGAAGGCGAACGTAGAGGATCTTCCTGATGCGCTTGTCCTTGCTGAGCACCACGGCTCTGGGTGCGCTGCTCGTGCTCTCAAGCGCTGCTCTCGCCCAGCAGACAGGGGGCCAGGCTGCCGGGGGGCAGTCCGGTGGATTCATCGCATGGCCCGACAGCGAGGACGACGACGACGACAACACCATCGGTCGGGCGCAGCAGCTTCTGGACAACCGCTATCAGGTGAGCGGGCAGGAAGTTAATCCGAACGTTGCCGTTCAGGATCGTCCGCGTCCGGATTACGACCCGCTCGGGATCCGGGCCGGGACCTTCCTTCTCTTCCCGAGCATCGATACCTCGATCTCCTTCGACAGCAACGTCAATGCGACGGAGGACGACGAGGACAGCGACATCATCCTGGGGGTCACGCCGGAGATCAACGCCACCAGCACCTGGTCGCGTCATCAGTTGAATGCATCGGCCTATATTGATGGCGGGAAGTACCTCAGCGAAGACCAGAACGACTTCCTCGATTTCGGCCTGGGTGTCGGCGGGCGGTATGACGTCTCCCGCGCGGGGTCATTTCGTGCTCAGGCGTCCTATGATCGCTTGCATGAAAGCAAGGACGACCCAGATCGCGTCGTTTTTGGTGACAGCGAGATCGCCGAGTACGACCGCTACGTGGCCAGAGGCGGTTACCAGCACCGGTTCAACAGGATCACGCTCGCCGGCGACCTCCTCTACCGGCTGTACGACTACGACTCGTTCGAGGTTGATGGGCAGACGGTCGACCAGAGCGTCCGAAACAACCAGCAGTACGGCGGAAACCTGCGCGTCGGTTACGCGCTGTCGCCACGGATCGGCGTGTTCACCCAGGCCAACTATCTCTTCTACGACTACGACAACGAGACTTCTGGCGGGCGAGACCAGGACTCGGAGAAGTATGGCCTCAGTGTCGGCACGTCGCTGGATTTCACGTCGATCCTGTTCGGTGAAGCGTCGATCGGCTACCAGAAGCAGGAGTACAAGAGCGACGCCTTCGAGAACCAGGATGGTCTCTCGGCCGATGTCGCACTGACCTGGAACGTCACGACACTCTCCACACTGCAGCTGATCGGATCTCGTGACTTCCTGCCCTCCAGCTCGGGCGGCACGTCCCGCCTGTCGACCGACGTCGCCCTGGTCGGCCATCATGAACTGCTGCGTAACCTGATCCTCAACGCACAGCTCGTGTACGAGAACGAGGACTACGAGCAGACCACCTTGGAGCGCGACATCTACACGGCGGGCTTTGGTGCAGACTACCTCCTCACTCGCAACTTCAGTGCTGGTGCCGAGTACGAATTCCGGACGCAGGACTCGACGTCCGAGGGTGGAGACTACGACAAGCATGTCGTGATGCTGAGGCTGCGTGCGCAGATGTAGGCAGTGGTGACTGCGGCAACATCCGCAGCCACGGCAACGGCAGGATCCTTGCCTAACGCGCTGGCAGGCCACAGAATGTGGTTGCATGGAGCCATGACATAACTTGGCCCTCGCCTGACCTTGGGACGTTCCGCATGACGCGCTCGATGACCATGAAACTGGCTATGCTGGTTCTCCTGGCACTTTCCGCTATCGGCTTGTCCGCTTGCGGCGCCGGTACTTCTACACCCCCTAACGTCGTCGGCTCGGCCGAGGCACCGGAGGTCGTGCCGACTACCGAATATCAACTCGGCAGCGGTGACCGGGTGCGGGTCATCGTCTTCCGTCACGAGGATCTGTCCGGCGAGTTCCAGCTGGATGGCACCGGCCGCTTCGCGATGCCGCTGGTCGGCACCATCGACGCCAACGGCCTGACCACCCGCCAACTCGAAGAGGCGATCCAGAAGGCCTACACGGACGGCGAATATCTGATCCAGCCGCAGATCAGCGTCGCGGTCACCAACTTCCGACCGTTCTACATTACAGGTGAGGTCAATCGGCCCGGTTCCTACGAGTATGTGGACGGCATGACCGTGGACCAGGCGATCTCCCTGGCAGGCGGGTTCGGCTATCGGGCGGCCAAGGACGAGGTGATGCTCAAGCGCGGCGGCTCGAATGCTCCGAGCGTGATCGTCGCGGGCGGACAGCGCGTGTCGCCCGGTGACATCATTGAGGTACCCGAGCGCTTCTTCTGATCGGGCCGGCAGGGCGCCGGCGGCTCCGTCGGTGCCCGCCATGCATGAGAGCCGGGGGCGAAGGATGAAATCGTTCTTCGCGTCCGTGGCCGCCTATCGTGACCGCCGCATCCTGTTCGTGCTGCTGCTGGGGTTCTCCAGCGGCTTGCCGCTTCTCCTGGTTCTGTCGACCCTGAGCGCACGCCTGCGGGACGCGGAGATCAGCACGGGCACGATCGGGCTGTTCGCCTACGTGCTGGCACCCTACACTTTCAAGTTCGCCTGGGCACCGCTGGTCGATCGGGTGCCGGTTCCCGGCCTGACCCGTCTCCTGGGCCGCCGACGCAGCTGGCTGCTCGTCACCCAGGCTGGGCTGATCGGCTCGATCGCGATCCTGGCTCAAGTGGATCCGGCTCAATCCACCCTGAGCACGGCGTGGGCCGCTCTGGCCGTGGCATTCTTCGCCGCGAGCCAGGACATCGTGATCGACGCTTGGCGCGTTGAGGTGCTTCCAACCGAGAAGCTGGGAGCGGGAGCGGCCGTCGTCGTCGTCGGCTACCGCATCGGAATGTTCGTCGCGGGCGCGGGCGCGCTCTTTCTGGCGGACCGGCTTGGCTGGGCGGAAACCTATACGGTGATGGCCTGGCTCGTCCTGGTCGGCGTGGCTGCGGCGCTGCTGGCGCCAGAACCGTCAGCTCCGTCCGCGCCGGCAGAGGCCGATGTGAATCTCATGGGCTGGTTCGCCCAGGGCGTGGTGGCGCCGTTCAAGGACTTCTTCGCCAGGCGCGGAACGACCGTAGGCTGTATGATCCTGCTGTTCATCTCGCTCTACAAGGCGTCGGACGTCATGCTGACGCTGATGGCCAATCCGTTCTACCTCGACCTTGGTTTTACCAAGACGGACATCGCGGAGGTCTCGGGGACATTCGGGCTGTTCGTCGGCCTGTTCGGTGGTGTGCTGGGTGGTGTGGTGGCCTATCGCCTGGGCCTTCTGCGCGCGCTGCTGGTCACCGGGCTGCTGCAAGGCGCCTCCAACCTGACCTTTGCTGGGCTCGCCGTGCTGGGTCCGGTCAAGCCTGCCTTCTATGCCGCGATCCTGGTGGAGAACCTGACGGGCGGCATGGGGACCGCGGTCTTCGTCGCCTACCTTTCCTCCCTGTGCACGACCCACTTCACGGCGACGCAGTACGCCCTGCTGACCTCGTTCATGCAGCTGTTTGCCAAGTTCGTGATGGTCCCGTCGTCAGGCTTCGTGGCGGAGGCGATGGGATGGCCCGGCTTCTTCGTGCTGTCCGCCCTGCTCGCCCTTCCGGGCCTTGGACTTGTCCTGTGGCTCCGGCGGCAGGTCGAGGTTACAGATCGGCCCGTGCCTCGTGCCGGGCTCGAAGCTAGTTCCGGATGATCACCCGGCAGTCCCCGCCGTCATCCTTCAATCCCTTGCAGAGCGCTTCGGCATCGGCGCGTGCCATGTAGGGTCCCACCAGCAGCCGATAGAACCGACCGCGACCCTCAATATCCACGAAGGTCGCCGGCAGGCGATCGGTCGTGCCAAGCCGCCTGTACCGCTGACGCAGCGCCAGCCAGGCCGCGTCGATCTCGCTTTCGCTTCTCAATGCGACCAACTGCACCGCATAGGTTCGTCCAGACTTTCTAGCCGGTGTCCTCGCCTGCTCCGTAGTGGCTGTCTTCGGCAGGTCGGGCTGTGGCGACGCCTTCGGCAGTTGGGCGGTTTCGACCGCGGCAGTGGATGGCCTCGGCATGCTGCGCAGCCTGGCCTCGGTGTTGCGCATTTGCCGGGTGAGCGGATGCCGGTCGCCCAGGGCCCGCTCGGCCACATAGGCGGCCCTGGAGGCGAGTGCCTGCGCCACCTCCAAGTCGCCCGCCGCGGCCTCGGCCAGTGCCAGGTTGTAGGCGGCACGCGCGGTGTCCGGATGATCCTTGCCCTGCGAATTCTCAGCAGCCGCGAGAGCGGCGCGATGAGCGTTCAAGGCTCCGGCCTGATCGCCCTTTGCGGCAAGCACCAAGCCCAAATTGTTCAGCGTGGCGGCCGCCGCCGCGCTGCCGGCCTCGCCCTGCTTTTGGTCGATCGCGTAGGCGCGGCGCAGCAGCTTCTCCGCTTCCGGCAGCTGGCCCGCACGGCGCAAGGCTTCCGCCAGATTGTTCAGGTCAAGGGCAAGTTCAGGGGAGTCATCGCCATTGCGCTCTTCCGACAGCTCGACCGCACGGCGCAGCTTGGGGATCGCCGCGTCGAGGTCGCCTTTTCGATAGAGATCGACGCCCTCCAGATAGGCATCCAGAAGTGGATCTCCCGAAGCATGGACAGCCGCAAGCGCGGAAAGGCATAACAGTGTCGCCGTCAGCAGGATCGACGTGACACGCTTGCACAGCTGTTCGATGCTGCGTACCGGACGCATCGTCTGCGCCAATGGAACCCCCGACGACATGTCCACGGACAAGTGCTTGTGCCCTCCCTCACTCTAGCCCGGATCTGCCGCGAGATCAGCCTCGGCATCGTGATCGTGTTCGTCACGATAGGTGGCCCGGCCAAGGCGGACGAACATGCCGCTGGAACATGCCGCACGGCCGTTCGTGACCCGGCCCTGCGGATCGAGGCCTGCACAAAGGCAATACGGGAGGTGTCGCAGGAGGACACCGTCTCCAAGGCGGAGTTCCTGCGCTACCGTGCGATTGCCCGCCGGGCCAGCGGTGCCGTTGATGATGCCCTGATCGATCTGGACGAGGCGATCAAGGTCCAGCCCGACCACGCCGGAGCCTGGTTGATCCGTGCCGCAATCCGCCAGGATCTCGGCAACATCGACGGAGCACTGAGCGATGTGGAGCAGGCGCAGGCACTCAGCCCCAGGTCACCCCAGGTCTGGCGCCGCCGCGGCGTGCTGCTGGACGAGAAGGGGGAGTTCGACCGCGCCTATGCCGCCTTGAATCGCGCCCTAGAGCTGAACCCCCGCTACGCCGAGGCCTATTTCGACCGCGGCGACCTGCTGCGGCGTGAAGGCTATCTCGTCGAGGCGATCGACGACCTTACCACGGCCATCGAGCTGGCACCGCGGATGGCCATCGCCTGGAATGCACGTGGCAGCACCTGGGCAAACCTGGACGACAACCAGCGAGCTCTTGCCGACTTCAATCAGGCCATCGATCTGCGGCCCGAGTTCGCGGACGCCTATGTCAACCGTGGCTCGATACGCTGGCGGCTTGCCGACACCGAACGGGCCCTCTCGGACTATGGTCGGGCGATCGAGCTCGACCCCGCCAACGTCGATGCCTGGCTCAACCGTGGCCGTGCCTTTGAAGCAATGGGCCGGGTGGACGAAGCCCGCCACGACATGGAGATGGCGACCGCGCTCGGGGCCAGGCAACGGGCTGCCAGGGAGGACGCCCAACGCACCGCCTCGGCGGACAACGGCCCCGCCCAGCAAGGTGCCTTCTACATCACCACGCGCGCGGTGAATTACCGGCTAGGCCCCAGCACCCACGCCAACCGGCTGGGCAGCCTGGCTAGTGGGGAACGGGTCCAGGTCGTGGGCGAGCGGCAGGGCTGGCTGGAGATCAGCGTTCCTACGGGGGGACGCGGCTACGTCTGGCACGAGTTCCTCGAGCTTGAAAAGTGACGGCGGCCGGTCCCGATCCGGCGGTTCCGCGGCGGGCCCTGGTCACCGGCTCGGCGAGAAGGCTCGGTCGCGCCATGGTCCTTGCCCTGGCGGCGGATGGCTTCGACATGGCCTTGCACGGCCGCCAGCTGGACGACGACCTGCAGCGTCTGGCCGACGAAGTGCAGGCGCTGGGCAGGCGGACCTGCACCGTCACGGGCGATCTCGCCGATCCGGGCGGGTGCCAGCGGCTGCTGGATGACAGCGAGGCCGCGCTCGGTCCGATGGGCGTGCTGGTCAACAGCGCTGCCACCTTTCCCGATGACCGCCTGATGACCATGCAGGCAACCGTGACCGGGGAGGTCCTGGCGGTCGACCTGGTCTCGCCGCTCGTGCTGAGCCAGGCTTTCGCCTCGCAGCTTCCGGCTACGGCTCACGGGGTGATCGTCAACATGCTGGATCAGCGCGTGCTGAAGCCCACCGCGCGCCGGTTCTCCTATACGCTGGCCAAGACGGCGCTGTGGACGGCAACGCGCATGATGGCGCGGGAACTGGCGCCCCGTATTCGCGTCGTAGGAATCGGTCCGGGGGTCGCCATCCGCGACGTAGACATGGACGAGGAAGCCAGTGCCCGCCTGGCGGCCCGCGCTCCGCTAGGTCAGACTGGAAGCACCGAGGAAGTCGTGGCGGCGCTGCGCTATCTCCTGGCAGCCGGGTCGGTCACCGGGCAGATGATCATCGTTGATGGTGGAATGCATATCGGCTGACGCAGTGGAACGGCAGGCCCGCCTGGTCGCGACCTGAAGCCAGGACAGACAGGCGTCGCCTTGATGGGCATAGCCGAGCGTGCTTTCCACGGCATCCACGCCGATCGAACGGGCCATCGCCATACGGTCAGCATCGTTCGCCCCCATCGCCACGGTCCGGATGCCAAGGCAACTCGCAAGCGCCGTCACGGACTGGAACATCGCGCGCTTTTCGCGGCTGCCATGAGGATCGAGCGCTTCCTCGCAAAGGCGCAGGGCCGCGGGGCGAAGACTTGTCAGCAACGCCAAGGGGGTCACCCCGCTGCCGAAGCGATCGACGGCGAGCCGCACGCCTGTCTCGCGGAAGGCCGCGATGCCATGACCGCCCCTCGTCAGGTCATCGACGAACTGGGCCTCATCGATCTCGATCTGCAGCCGTGCCGGAGACAGGTCATACTGTCTCATGCGGGCGCCGACCTGCTGGGCGAGGTCGGCCCAGGCCAGGGGCCGGCGGGACAGCATGGGGATTGCGACCTCCACCTGCGTGAACCCATGTCGCTGCCATGCCTGCAGTTTCTGAACGGCTTCGCTCAGCAGCTGCTCGGTCAGCCGATCGATCAGGCCCGCTTCTTCCACCAGGGTCCGCAGCGCGAGCAGGTCGACCATGCCGGAGCGCGGATGATGCCACGTAGGTCGCATGCCTACGACGATCCTGCCAGGAGCAAGGGCAATCTGCGGCCGCAGACTGATCGTCACGGCGTCTGCTGCGCAGGCATGCGCCAGCTCCTCGGCTTCCGGCCTCGCTGCCACCCTGGCCTCACCGTGCCAGGCGCATCCGTTGCCGCCATCGTTCTTCGCCCGGTACATTGCGGCGTCGGCCAGACGGATCAGCTGGCCGGCATCCGCGGCGTGGTCGAGGAAGATCGCGACACCAATGCTGGCCGTGATCGATGCCGTGTAGGCATCCAGCTGGACCGGCGGCCTGATCGTGTCGAGGAGCTTGCGGATCACGACGGACGCATCCTCGCGCCGTACGATATTGGGCAAGAGTACGCCGAACTCGTCGCCACCCAGCCGTGCCACCGTGTCGCTCTCGCGCACTCGGCTCCGCATCCGCTCGCCGACTCGCTTCAGCAGTTCATCGCCGGATGGATGGCCATAGCGGTCGTTGACCGCCTTGAACCCGTCCAGGTCGATCATGAGCAGCGCGACCTTGCCGTTCCCGCGGCGGGCCAGGGTCAGGGCATGGTCCAGCCGGTCGCGGAACGACGTCCGGTTGGCAAGGCCGGTAAGGTCGTCCAGGCGCGCCTCGATTTGCAGCCGCTCCTCGCGGCGGTGCCGCGCGACTGCGGTTTGGATCGCACGATCGAGGCCCTGGGCGTCCAGGTCCAGCGCATCCAGTACCTCGCTTACCCCGACATCGATCGCTTGGCCGAGTGTGTCGTCGTCGATCCCCGTGGCGACCAGAATGACGGGCGCGGACAGGTCGGCCGCCTGGAGCCGGGCGCAGATGGGCAGGCTGTCGGCCGGGCTGGATTCTGCTGCCAGGACGACAGCATCGTAGGCAGGACCGTTCCGGTTGAAGCTGAGCGGCAGGTGGGACAGGCGCGCGTGGTCGTAGCGGTCCCTGCCCAGGAGGCCGAGCAGGTCGATGATCGCGGCGATCGCATCCTCGTCCTCCCCGATCAGGAGGATCCGCCGCTGAGGCGAATGGCCGAGATCGGCTCGCACCCGGGCGGCGAAGGTGACGACGCTGGACGTGCGCCCTGAGGGGTACGCGTCTCGCCAGAGGCCGGGTGCCTCGAAGAGGCCGCGCGGGCGGCCTTTGCCCGGACCTTCGTCCTGAACCATGAGGCATCCTGATCAACCGGAAGCGGTGGATCCTCGGTAAACCACAGAAACCAAAGGCACAAGCTACAGTTGAATTAGCTATCTCATAATTAACCGCAACGCGATCTTTGCTGGCGGAGCGAGGTGCTCCAACCTCCGTCAGCGGGCGGCGAACTGCTCACGGAAGGTCAATGGAGCCGGATCGACCACCTGTGCCGTACCCTGGTTCACCTCGAGTACCGCCAAGCCCCGTTCGGTCCGCCCGTCCGGCAGCAGGCGGAAGATCCCGGCGCGGCCGACGAAGCCCTGGCTGTCCAGGAACGCGGCCGGGTCGAGCGGGCCAGCGCGCGACTGGCCGGCAACCATCGCGGTGGTGTCGTAGGCCAGCAGTGCCACCGAGCTCGGGCTACGGTTGAACAGGCTGCGGAAGCGCGTTGCGAACTCTTCGGCTCCTTCCGGAGGTGCCCCCGCGAACCAAGTGCCCTGGAGCTGAGGATCCAGCAGGGCGGCCGCATCGTCCTGAATGCGCGAGGTGCCGAGGTGCCGGACGGAGCGTGGATCGATATCATGATAGGCCAGCAACGATGCGACCGCCCGGAGCCGCGCACCACCATCCGCGATCAGGACCGCCGAATCAGGTGCCGACAGAGCGCCGCCCTCTGTTGCCGGTCCGACACCCAGCCCCGTAGCCACCCGTCCCACCGCATCGGTCGGCGTACTATTGCTGGCGTCGTAGGTGGCGATGTCGACGATCCGAGCGGTGCCTGTCGCGCCGACGGCCCGTTGGAAGGCCTGGATCGCCCGGGTCCCGAAGGCATCCGCCGGTGCCAGGGCTGCCATTCGGTTGACTCCGGTCTGGGCCGCGAAGCGCACGACCCGGTCGACCTGCTGCTCGGGACCGAAGCCCATGACCCATATGCCAGGCCTGGCGACGCTGGAGTCGTTGGACAGAGAGAAGACCTCGACGCCTGCGCTGGTGGCCAGCGGCGTCACAGCGACCGTCGATCGTCCAAACAGCGGTCCGATGATAACGTTCGCGCCACTGGCAATGGCCGCGCGCGCAGCCACCGTAGCACCGTCCGGCTCACTGCCCGTATCGAACGGCATCAGCTCCAGCTGGTTGTCGCCAGCGTCGAACAGCGCCATCTGGGCCGCGTCCAGCAGGTCCTGGCCGACAGCAGCGGCCGGCCCCGTAAGTGGCAGCAGGAGCGCCGCCTTGGGCTGCATGGCCATCGCGGGCGGCGTCACCGGCGCAGTCGGCTGTGTTGGCCGCCAGGGAACCTGCCGTTGCGGCGCGCATGCGGCCACGAGCATGATGACGGCCAGCAGGATGGTGGCGGCTGGCGTGATCGTCTTGGCTGGACGCATGACGACGATGACCTCGAGGCGAAGGACAGGGCGCACGTGGCGGACGAACCCGCGGATGAATTCGACGACGAGGAAGCTAGCGGAAGCGCTGCCAAAGGAGAACTCACCGCCGGCCTCTATGTCGTCGCCACACCGATCGGTAACCTCGGCGACACGACTGCGCGTGCCGCCAGAGTGCTGGCGGGCGTGGACCGGATCCTGTGCGAGGATGCGCGCGTGTCCCGGCGTCTCCTTGGGCATCTGGGCCTCAACAGGCCGATGACCGCTTATCATGAACACAATGCCGAGGCGCTCCGGCCGAAGATCCTGGCTCAGCTCGCCGCCGGCGGCAGGCTCGCCCTGATCTCCGATGCCGGCACGCCGCTGATCTCCGACCCGGGCTTCAAGCTGGTCGGCGCCGCGATCGCGCAAGGCAGCAACGTCGTGCCGGTACCGGGTGCTTCCGCCCTGCTGGCAGCCCTGGTCGTGGCCGGCCTTCCGACCGACCGGTTCTTTTTCCAGGGCTTCCTGCCGGCCAGACGAGCGGCCAGGCGAGCCGTCCTTGCGGAGATCGCGGCAGTTCCGTCGACGCTCGTGCTCTACGAGGCGCCGCATCGGCTGGAAGAGGCGCTGTCCGATGCGGCGGACGTGCTGGGCGACCGGCAGGCAGCCGTTTGCCGGGAGCTTACCAAGCGATTTGAGGAAACGGTGCGCGGCAGCCTGCCGGAACTCGTCCGTGTCTTCGCCGGGCGCGGCGCACCGAAGGGCGAGATCGTCCTGGTGATTGGCCCACCCTCAGCGGAAGCGGCCGAGGTGGACGACGCCACGCTGACCGCTGCGTTCGCCGCGGCTGCAGCCAGCATGCCGCCTCGTCAGGCCGCCCGCTTCGTCGCCGCCCAGTTCGGGCTTGATGCCAACGAGGTCTACCGGCGCGTGGCTCGCAAGGACGAAGGATGACCGCCGACCGGATCGGCCGGTCCGCCGAAGGAAGGGCCGCGCTTTGGCTGCGGCTGAAGGGCTGGCAGATCCTGGAGCGGCGATTCCGCACGCCGGTAGGCGAGATCGACTTGGTGGCACGTCGTGGCAGGGTGGTGGCTTTCGTCGAGGTGAAGGCGCGGCCCACCCGGGATGCGGGGCTGGAAGCCGTGGGTGCCAAGCAGCGGCGGCGCTGGCGACGGGCGGCCGATGCATGGCTGGCCCGGCATCCGGCGCAGCAGCAGCTGACTCTGCGCTTCGACCTCATCGTGATCGTTCCCTGGCGCCTGCCATTCCACCTGCAGAATGTCGGCGACATCTACTGACGGCCGAGCAGGCCCTCCAGCAGCTTGCCGGCATCTTCCGGGATCAAGGGCTTGCCGTCCTTCCCGCCCAGCTTGTTCACCTGATCGATCACGCGCTGCACCGTTTTAGGGTCCTTTGCCAACGCTTCGAGCGCTCCCTTCGTGTTCACCGACACGCTGAGGTTCTCGAACGGGCCCGAGATCACGATCGGCACCGTGGGCAACTGTCCGAGCGCGCTCTGCTCCTGGCCGGCCATGGCCTTGGAGACCAGCTCGATCCGGTCGATCCGGCGCGCGCCAAGGTTGATCCGGCCATTGCCCGAGACCTGGAGCGGCGGCGCCTGCCCCGTGACGTCGTTCGACACCGCCATGCCGTTCGCGATAGCGAAACTGGCGCTGGCCTGGTCGATCCGGGTGCTGCCGCCACGCCACCCCTCGCGGGCGAGCACGGCCGCAATCTGCGCCGGATCCCCTGACAGCCGCGTAAGATCGAAGCCCTTGGCTGTCGCTGCGAGCAGCCTGACATCTGCCTTGCCATCCATGTTCCCGAGCAGGCTGTTCACGCTGCGCCCGTCACCGGTCACATCGACATTCAGGGCCAGCCTGCCATCCAGGCTCTCCTCCTCCTTGGTCAGATCCCGGAGCAGCGGGCCGACCTGGACGCCTGAAGCGGCCAGCTTGACCGCCAGGCGGGGGATCTTGTTGGCATCGGCCGCCGAATTGATCTGCCCGGTCAGGGTGCCGTTATACGCACGCACCTCCAGCAACTGGACCAAGAGGTAGTTTGCCCCGGACGTGGTGCGAACCTGACTTGGTCCCAAGGTCAGGCCCGACGTCGTCACGCCGCCCACCCTCAAGGTGACATCCAGGTCGACGGGCAAGGAGGTCGGCAGGTTCAGCGGGGTGTCTGACGGTGCCGGGGGCTCCGGTGCGCCGGTCGGCTGGGCTGCCTGGGCCGCTTGGGCCGGCGGGGCGGCAGCCGGTGCCGGCTCGTCCGGTCGCCTGGGAATGAGCCGCTCAATGTCGACGACACCGGTGTTGAACGCACCTGCTAGCTTGGGCCGGGCTGCGCTGCCATCATACTGGACGGTGCCCGTGCCCTGGAGGAGGTCGCTGGCAAGCTCGGCCGCGCCCAGGCTCACCACCTTGCCGTCCACCTTCAGGTCGCCGGTCAGGGTCAGCTGCCGTGGTAGCGGCGCCTTGGCTGGTACGGTGACCTTTGCCCACTGCAGCGCTTTGCCGACGTCCGGCATTTCGACCCGGATCTTGCCGGAGGGGCTGGTGGACAGCAGGCCGTCCAGGCTCAGCGAAATGGGGCCATCGATCGCGACGCTGCCGGGGCTGGCCGATTTCTCGATCAGCTCGCCGAGTTCCGCGACTCTCAGGTCCAGGTCGACCCTCTCGCCCCGCACCTGCGCATTGCCTTTCAGCGCCGCCGGACCGGCCAGTGCAGGTGCGTCCACCGTCAGGTTGATCGCCTCGACCCGCTCGGCCACGCCCGACCGGGCGTCGGCGTAATCGACCACGCCATCCTCGATCCGCACGTCGCCCAGGGCCAGGTCCGGCAGCGACGATGCGCCGGCGGCCGGATCGGGGGAGGACGACGACGGCTGTTCGGGCGGGTTCGTTCGTGTCGACCAGTTGTTCTGGCCGTTCGCGTCCACGCGCAGCGTCGCCACCGGCTCCGCCAGAATGAGGCGCTCCAGGTCGATCCGGCCGCTCAAGAGCGGCGCCAGCCCCACCACGGCCTCCAGCTTGGCCAGCCGAAGCAACGGTGTGTCCCCCTCGCCAACCCGGATCTGTTCCGCCACCAGCCGTGGCGTCGGGATCAGCGAGAGGGAGACGTCGCCATCGACGGCGAAGGGGCGGCCGGTGGCCTCACGGACCAAGTCGGAAACTTTCGCCACAAGCCAGTCGCGCGGGATCAGCAGCGGGGCTGCCAGGACCGCCACGACGAGCACGGCCAGGACGGCGAGAACGATCGTGACGATGCGCATTACCTGGACCTCTTGCTTCCGGCTTCCGGCCAGATACCGGCGTGGCGCAGCAGCCTGACCGTCAGGGTCGGCAGCGCCAGGGTCGAGAAGCCCTCCGGCGGCATCCAGATGCCTGGCGGGCTGCTCGCGGTAATTCTAGCACGCATCAGCCGCATCGACAGGTCCAGGTGGGTGAACTGATGGAGGATCTCGCCAGGGACCTCCTGCCAGGCGGCATCGATCGGGGCTGCGTCGCGAACTTGCGGGGCATCTGGCGGCTCCGCCTGCCATGGCGTCGAGGGCAGCTCGATCATGCCAGCCAGGAGGCCCGTTGCCGGCCGCTGCCGGAACAGGAATGCGCCGTTCGGGTCCTCCAGGAGGAACATCACCGCAAAGCGGGCACCACGCTCCTTCACCTCCGGGCGTCCCGGGTAGCGCTCCGGTTCACCTGACGCGAACCCCCGGCAGTCCGACTGCAGCGGGCAGATCAGGCAGGATGGCACCTTTGGCGAGCAGACCAGCGCGCCCAGCTCCATCAAGGCCTGGGCCACATCGCCTGGTCGGATCGGATCCGCCAGCGTATCCGCTGCCGCCTGCAGCGTCCGGGCTGCCCTCGCCGGCGGCAGCTCCAGCGCGATGACGCGGCCCAGCACCCGGGCAACGTTCGCGTCCACCGGCACCGCCATCCGGTTGAACGCGATCGCCGCCACGGCGCGTGCCGTGTAGGGACCGAGACCCGGCAGGTCGAGCAGGGCCGGGAGATCGCCTGGCACGACCCCACCGTGGATCGCCACGACCGCCTCGGCGCAGGCCTTCAGTGCCCGCGCCCGCCGATAGTAGCCCAGCCCCTGCCAGGCATGCAGCACCTCGTCCATGGAGGCTGCAGCCAGGGCCGAGGGCGTGGGGAAGCGCTGGAGAAATGGCGTGAAGCGGCTGCGGACGGTGGCGACCGTCGTCTGCTGCAGCATGATCTCGCTGACCAACACCGCCCATGGATCAGCCGCCTCGCCGGGCAGCGCTCGCCAGGGTAGCTTGCGGCGTGCCTTGTCGTACCATGTCAGCAGGGCGATCACCGATGCGACCGGCCGGGGCCCCTCTTCTGCACCCGCCTCCGTGTTCAATAGCTGCCGCTCCCGCATTTTTCTGTCGTGGTGGCTGTGGCATGCTCCACCTGCGTCGGCCAGAGCAGTATGCTGCCTTTGGCGGAACGGAGGATGAAGTGGCAGTGCGGTCGACCAGGAACCAGACGCTCAGCGACATGGTCGACGTTGTCGTCGGCCCCGCGGCGCGCAAGCGTGGCCTGGCCGCCGCCACGCTGATCGCCGATTGGACGCTCGTGGTAGGTGAACGCCTGTCGTCTCGCTGCCAGCCGATCAAGCTCACCTTCCAGCCGGGTCGGCAGAGTGGCGGCACCTTGCTGCTGCATGCCGCCGCCTCGGCCGCTCTCGACCTGCAGTTCGCCGAGCGGCAGGTCGTGGAGCGGATCAATGCCTATTACGGCTTTGCTGCCGTCGCGCGCCTGAAGGTGGTTCAGGCGCCGCCGGGCCGGCCGGTGCCGCGTGTCCGTCGGGCGGCCCGGTCGACGCCCAGTTCCGAGCAGGTGGAGAAGCTGCGGGCAGACACCGAGAAGGTCGGGGATCCGCAGCTGGCCGAGGCGCTGCTCAGGCTGGGCTGCTCCATCGCGGTCCTGAACGGAACCCGCCGGTGAGCCGCCGGGCGATACCGATCGTGGCGCTGGCGGTCATGCTCGGCGCCTGCACCCAGATGCCGAAACTCCCGGACCTCCTGCCCCTGGGCGGCGTCACGCGTCCAGCTGTGAAACCCGCTGATCTGGCCCGGGCCCGCAGCCTCGCCGATGCCGGCGAACGTGACCAGGCGCTTGCGGTCTATGCAACGCTTGCCGCGACCGGCGATCCGACCGTCCTCTACGAGTATGCGAGGCTGCTCGAGAGCGGGCCGGGTGCCACCCAGGCAGATCGCGACCGGGCAATGGGGTACTACCGGCAGGCGGCTGCGGATGGACTGGTCGACGCGCAGCTCCGGCTGGCCAACCTCCTCTATCTGGGCGAGGGCGTGCCGCGCGACCTGGGCGAGGCGGCAAAGTACTATGACCAAGTCAGGGCACTGATCGAGCCCCGTGCCGATGCAGGCGATGCGCAGGCCCAGGAATGGCTTGGCGACCTCTACCGCGAGGGGCGCGGTGTGGCGCAGAACGGCGACTTTGCCGTCTACTGGTACACACAGGCGGCGCAGGCCGGCCGGGTGAGCAGCTATGTGAAGCTGGCTCGGATGTTCGAGCGCGGCGAGGCCGGGGTCGGCGTGCAGATCGACGAGGCGCTGCGCTACTATGAGCTTGCCGGCGAGAACAACCACGCCCAGTCCCTGTTCACGATCGCCAAGCGCTATGCCGACGGCGAAGGCGTCACGCCCGACAAGGTGCGGGCAGTCGAGCTGTTCGAGCAGGCGGCGGCGGCTGGCGACACCCGTGCCTATGCCAGGCTGGGGGACCTTTATGCCGACACAGGTGAGCTGCCGTCGAATGCCAGGCTCGCCGCCGACTGGTACGAGCGGGCTGCGGGGACTGGCGATGAGAAGGCCATGTTCAAGCTGGCGGAACTCTACGACCGCGGCCGACTCGGACCACGCGATCCCATCGCCGCCTATGAGTGGTACCTGCTTGCCGCCCGCAACGACCATCCACGTGCCACGGAGCGGCTGGATCGCCTGAGCACCGTACTGAGTTCTGCGCAGCAGACCAGGGCTCGGACCGCCGCTGATGCCTGGGCGGAACAGCGGGCTTCCCTCACGCCCGGTGCCTGAACGCTCGTCTTCCGCCGTCCACCCAACTATGGAATAGAACCGCCGCGGTGGCCGGACGGACCCGGCCCTGCCCGAAGCTTCGGAGAAACCATGCCGGATCGTCGCTCGCTGCTGCTCACCGGAGCAGGAATCTGCTGCCTGGTCGGCCTCCGCCCGGCCCTCGCGGAAACCACGACCGAACTCAGCCTCGGCTCCCCCGATGCGCCGGTCACGATGGTCGAGTACGCCTCGATGACCTGCCCGCACTGCGCTCATTTCCACAACGTGACGCTGCCGGCCCTGAAGACGAAGTACATCGATACGGGCAAGGTCCGGCTGGTGTTCCGCGACTTCCCGCTCGATCAGCTGGCGGTGCAGGCCTCGATCCTCGCCCATTGCGCAGGGCCGGACCGGGCGATGAACTTCGTGTCGGCCTTCTTCGCGAGCCAGGACCGTTGGGCGCGATCCGACGATCCGATGGCGGCACTTCGCCAGCTGGCCAAGCTCGGTGGGCTGACGGACGCGCGGATGGATGCCTGCCTGGCCGACCAGGAATTGGGCAACTCGATCCTCCAGATGCGGCTGGACGGCGAGAAGCAGCACAGCATCCAGTCCACGCCGAGCTTCCTGATCAACGGCGAGCTTTATGCGGGCGATGCCGGCGTGGGCGGCTTCAGCGAGATCCTGGACCCGCTCATCCAGTGATCGGCATCTAGACGTTGCGCCTGACCCGGATCGTCATCCACGGCTTCAAGTCGTTTGCCGACAGGGTCGAGCTGGCCCTGGAGCCGGGCCTTACGGGGGTGGTGGGGCCGAACGGCTGCGGGAAGTCGAATATCGTCGACGCGCTGCGCTGGGTCAGCGGCGAGGCCTCCGCTCGCGGCGTGCGCGGCGACGACATGGACGACGTCATCTTCGCCGGTGCCGGCAACCGCTCGGCGCGGGAGCTGGCGGATGTCATGGTCGTGATTGAGGGCGACCTCACCGACTATGCGCGCCACGCCACAGACGGGATCGCCGAGGTCCGCCGCACCATCACCCGCGGCCATGGTTCCAACTTCCGCATCGCCGGCCGAGAGGTCCGTGCGCGCGACGTCCAGCGATTGTTCCAGGACGCTGGTGCCGGGGCCCGCGGCACCGCGATCGTGGCGCAGGGACAGGTGCAGGCGGTCATCGAGGCGAAGCCGGAAGACCGGCGGCGCTTTCTCGAGGAGGCGGCCGGCGTTGGCGGGTTGCAGAGCCGCAAGCGAGAGGCCGAGAGCAAGCTCCTGCAGACCGAGGGCAACCTTGCCCGCATCGCCGGCCTGATCGTCTCCCTGCAGACCCGTGTCGAGCAGTTGACCCGCCAGGCGGCCCAGGCCGAGCGCTATCGCAAGCTGGCCAGGGAACTGCGTGATGCCGAGGCCGCCCTGGCGCTGGCCCGGCTGCTGAGTGCCAGGCAGCGCCAGGATGAAGCGGCCGCCGCGGCGCGGGCGGCCGACGCAGTGGCCGGACAGGCCGACCAAGCCTACCGGGTCGCCAAGAGCGCCGCCGAGGCCGCCGAGGCCGCGGCCATTGCGGCGCAAGTGCAGCTGAACCGCCTGGTTCCGCGGCACGCCGCACTGGCGGAGCGTGTCGCCGCCCGTCGCTCCGAGGCAGAGGCGGCGCGCGCTGGCGCACAGGAACTGGCCGAACGACGGGATGCAGCCCTGCGGGCCCGCTCGGAGGCGGAAGAGCAGGCAGCCTCGGCCGCTGCGGAGCACAACTTCCTTCAAGCGGAGGATGAGGCAGCAGCCTCGACCGAGAGCCGACGGTCGGCCGACCTTCCTCGGCTGGAAGCCGCCGCGGCCAATGGCACAGGTGAACTGACGACGGCCGAAGGGGCAGCGCTGAAGGCGCGCGAGGCACGGTTTGCCCAGGAGGCGGACGTTGCCCGAATCCGTGAACGGCGGGACAGGCTGGCGGCCGATCTGGCCCGGGTAGAAGCAGAGCTGGCCGCTACCAGCCTGCGGCTGGCAGGCCTCGTCCCTCCCGAGCAGGACCAGCGGGCCGCGGAACTTCGCCACGCACTGGCAACGTTGGAGGCCGATCTCGCCGCGGCCGAAGCAGGCCAGCCAGACGCGCTTGCTCGCGTCGCTGCCGCCGAAACGGCCTTGGTCCGCCTGCTGGCCGAGCGGGACGCGGTGGCGCAAGCCCTGCCGGGCCTGGAACGGCGACGCACCGAACTGGTGGAGCAGCAGCAGCGCCTGGAACGCCGGCAGGCAGCGCTGTCGGAACGTCGTCGCGTCGTGGACCGGCAGCGGAAGGATCTGGCCGACGCTGAGGGAAAGCTCGGCCTGCGTCCGGCTCAGGGTGTGCAGGCCACGGCCGGCCAGCTCGGGCAGGCCCGAGACCGCCTGCAGGCTGGCGAAGCCACCCTTGCCGATGCACGAGCGAGGCTGAGCGAAGCCGAGGCCGACCGTGCCGCCCGGCTGGCCGCCGCAACTGCTGCCGCTACCGGTCTGGCTCGCCACGAGGCTGAGCGCCGGGAGCTCGTCGCCCTGCTGCCGCCCATCCGCGCCGACGAGGTGATGGCCGCCATCGACGTGGCCGAGGATCTGGCGGCACCGCTGGCTGCCGCCCTGGGCGAAGGGCTCAGCGCATCCCTCGATGATGCGGCGCCGCGTCACTGGCGCCGGCATAAGGCGGATCCGGATCTACCGGTCGTGTCGGAGCTGTCGCACCTGCCCAGGCTGGCGGACCTGGTGCAGGTGCCCGGTCCTCTGGCTGGCGCCCTGGCACCGGTCTGGCTCGTGGAGGCGGCTTCGGCGCCGGCGCTGCAGCCATATCTGCCGCCTGGTGGTGCCCTGGTCAGCGCCGATGGCGGGCTCTGGCGTTGGGACGGCTATGTCCGCCGGCCGGGAGCGCCGGATGCCGCTGCCCTCCTCCTTGCCCAGCGCGATCGCCTGCGGCGGCTGGACGCGACGATCGAGGCCGAGCGGCCGGTCCTGGCCACCTGCGAAGCCGAGCGATCCGCTGCCGAGCAGAACGTCGTCCAGGCCCGCCGGCATGTCGCGGAGAGCGAGAGCCTGGT
Organism: Geminicoccus sp.; assembly: GCF_036263595.1. Classification (NCBI taxonomy): domain Bacteria; kingdom Pseudomonadati; phylum Pseudomonadota; class Alphaproteobacteria; order Geminicoccales; family Geminicoccaceae; genus Geminicoccus; species Geminicoccus sp. The sequence goes on from NZ_DATAGQ010000022.1 coordinate 26,398, forward strand.
CGGGCTGGCTCGCGCTGACCTGCAGGCCGCGGAGCGGGCGGCTGCAGATGCCCTTGCGAAGGATGAAGCCTGGGGCAGGCGGCAGGCCGAACTGGCGGCGGCGGCCGTGCGGCTGTCGTCGGCGGAGGAAGCCCTTGCAGCCGACCAGACCGAGCTGGATACCGAGAAGGCAGTCCTTCCGGATCTTGACACCATCGGGTCCGAGCTTTCGGCCATCCGGTCGCGACGGGCGGAGCTCTCGGCAGCGGTCGGCCAGGCCGAGCGCGAGCGCGATGCCGCCAACCAGGGTGCCTCCGGTCTGGCCGCACGGATCGGACGCCTGCGCCAGCAGATCGGCGAAATGGCGATCCGGGCTCGTGAAGCCGAGGCCAGCTTCCAGGCTGCCCGCACGCGGATCGTGGCCGAGCACGCGGCGGCCGAGGCCGATGCGGCCCGTCACGCCCAGGACAGGGCCCGGCTGGTCGAGCAGGCCGACGACTGTGCGGCTGAACTCGAACGAGCCACGGCAACGCTGGAGGATGTGCGCCTCCAGGCGGCCACGGCGGAGAAGGCGCTGGCACAGGCACGCGAAGAGGCTGGCCGGACCGAGCGGGCTTTCGCGCAGGCGACGGCCGAGCTCCAGCTGCTTCGGGAACGTTCCACCCATCGTGCCGAACGCCGCAGCCGGCTGGATACGGAGCAGGAAAGGATCGGAGCGGCCATTGCCGAGGCTGCGCGCCGTGCGGCCGAGCTGGGTGCTCGCGCCGACCTCGCTGCCGGATCGGCCGATCGGCTGGCCGGCGAGGCCGGCGCACTGGTGGAGGCCGAGCTGGCCGAGGCGGCAGCGGTCACGGCCGCGCGTGCTGCCTCGCACGAAGCCGACACTGTCCTAAAGCGGCGCCGGGATGCGCTGGCGGCGACCGAGCAGGCCGAGCGGGAGGCGGCCTTGCGGGCGGCCGAGGCTCGCAGCGCGCATCAGGCCGCCCAGGCTGCGCTGGCTGCCTTAAAGGAGGAGCTGACCGAGCGCTTCGCCGACAGTCCCTTGCCCGAGCCGGACCGGAACATGGTGCAGGCACCGATCGTGGAGCTTGAGGAGCGTGTCCGCCGCCTGAGGACCGGCCGCGACCGGCTGGGTGCGGTCAACCTGCTGGCTGCCGAGGAAGCAGTGGCGGCGCGGGAGGATCTGGACCAGCTCGTGGCCGAGAAGACCGAGCTGGAGGAGGCGGCCGGCCGGCTGATCAAGGCGGTGCGCTCGCTGGATTCGGAGGCGCGGCAGCGCCTGCTCGATCAGTTCGCGGTCGTCGAACGACATTTCGAAGAGCTGTTCACCAGATTGTTCAATGGCGGCACGGCGCGGATCCGACTGACCGACCCGGCGGATCCGCTGAAAGGTGGCCTGGAGCTGGAGGCGAGCCCACCGGGCAAGAAGCTCACCAGCCTGTCGCTGATGTCCGGCGGCGAGAAGGCACTCACCGCGCTCTGCCTGATCTTCGCCTTCTTCCTCGCCCATCCGTCGCCGCTCTGCGTGCTGGACGAAGTCGACGCACCATTGGACGACGCGAATGTCGGCCGGCTGGTCGATCTGGTCCAGGAGATTGCGTCGCGCACCGGGACCCGCTTCCTGGTCGTCACCCACCACCCGCTCACCATGGCACGGATGGACCGGCTCTATGGGGTGACAATGGTGGAACGGGGGGTCAGCCGGCTGGTGTCGGTCGAGCTGGGCAGGGCGCTGGAGATGCGACGGACGGCCTGAGCACGTCCAAAGCCGTCTTTTTGGCGTCGCGACCCCAATACCGTGATCACGGACGCTTGACCTCCGTCTTTCGCCGAGTAGGTTGCCGCTCGCCTCGGGTCGGACCGAACGGGTAATGCCCGTCCGCGTGCGTCCCTAAGGTATGGGATGGATGGCAAACGACGACCACGACCCTGCTTTCGCCGATCTGGAGCAGCGCATCCGCGCCGCGAAGCAGAAAGGCGAGCCGGTGGGCGAGGGCGACGGCACCGACCCGGACCGTCCGAAACTGAACTTCGGCACAGGGCTCACCGTCGGGATCGAGCTGGTCGTCGGGGTCGTCGCGGGCGTGGGCATTGGTCTGGCGCTGGATAGCTGGCTCGAGACGCGCCCGTTCCTGACCATTCTGCTATTCCTGCTCGGCACTGCGGCTGGCATGCTCAACGCTTGGCGTCACCTGGTGCGGATCGGCATGGTCGATCCGAAGGGGGACGGGGGTGGAAGGCAGGGTCGCGGGCCGGACTGAAACCGGACGAGGGCGATCCCGTGGCCGATCCGCTGCATCAATTCAGCATCACCCCGCTCGTTCCGATCAACGTCGCGGGGCTGGACCTGTCGTTCACCCAGTCCGCCCTGTGGATGATGATCACCGTGGGCACGGCCTATGCCCTGGTCATGGTAGGCTCGCGGCAGGCCGCGCTGATCCCCGGCCGCCTCCAATCCGTGGTCGAGCTCGCCTACGAATTCATCGCAGGCCTGATCAAGGACAATGCCGGCCGGGAGGGCATGCGCTTCTTCCCGGCGATCTTCACGCTCTTCATGTTCATCCTGTTTGGGAACATGCTTGGCCTGATCCCGATGGCCTTCACCTTCACCAGCCACATCATCGTGACCTTCGCGATGGCGATCACGGTGTTCGTGCTGATCACGGTGCTGGGCTTCGTCCTCCACGGCAGCCATTTCCTGCACTTCTTCGTGCCGGCGGGCGCGCCCAAGGCGATGATCCCGCTGCTGGTGCCGATCGAGATCATTTCCTACTGCGTGCGGCCCATCAGCCTGTCCGTCCGTCTGTTCGTGAACATGATGGCCGGCCACATGATGCTGAAGGTATTCGCCGGCTTCATCGCCGCCCTCGGCTTCTTCGGCTTCGCGCCCTTGGCCGTGACCGTGGCGCTGCTCGGTTTCGAGGTCGTGGTGGCCTTCCTGCAGGCCTACATCTTCACGGTCCTCACCTGCATCTACCTGCACGACGCGATCCACATGCATTGACAGGGCCGTAGGTTCGCCAGGCCCCCATGTGGGTGTGAAGTAAAGGTGGTAATGGCGCACGTTCCGCGCCGCTTTTCGGAGTGAACTCAATGGACGTTATGGCAGCAAAGATGATCGGCGCCGGCATCGCGACCTTCGCGCTGTTCGGTGTCGGTCTGGGCATCGGCAACATCTTCTCGACCCTGATCGCGACCGTGGGTCGTAATCCTTCCGTCCAGCAGCGGGTCTTCCCGTACGCCATTATCGGCTTTGCGCTGGTCGAGGCGGTGGCGCTCTTCGCGCTGCTGATCGCGTTCCTGATCCTGTTCACCTGATCCCGAGAGCGGGCGGCCGCCATCCTGGATGCGCAGCCGCCCGATTTCCCTTGGATGTCTTCGGGAGAACGGGGCCGATGCAGCGTCTGTTGCGTTCAACGATCACGAGCCTGCCGGCCTTGCTGCTGGCGGTCCCGGTGCTAGCCGCTGTCGAAGGCGAGGCGGCTCATGGTCAGTCGGTCGGGCTGCCGCAGCTCGACGCGTCGACCTTCCCCAGCCAGATCTTCTGGCTGGCGGTCAGCTTCCTCCTGCTGTTCTGGCTGTTCCGTACGAAGGCGTTGCCGCGAGTCGGCGCCGTCCTGGAGACGCGGCAGAACCGGATCGCTGCTGATCTCGACCGGGCGACCAAGCTGCGTGAAGAAGCCGAGGCCGCGCTGGTACGCTACCAGCAGGTGGTGGCCGATGCGCAGGGCAAGGCAGGCACCCAGCTCCGCGAGACCCGCGAGCGCCTGATCGCCGAGAATACGGCGCGGCAGGCCGAGCTGGACCAGGCACTGGCCGCCAAGGTCGCGGATGCCGAGAAGCGTATCCGTGCAGCCCGCGACACGGCGATGGCGGAACTCAACACTGTCGCCGTCGATGTCGCCCAGGCTGCCACGAAGCGCCTGATCGGCAAGGAGATCCCGCGCGCGGCAGCGGAAGCGGCCCTTGCGGCGGTGGTGAAGGAGGCCGCGTGATGATGGAGTATTTCTGGCT
>NZ_DATAGQ010000023.1:0-7527 GCF_036263595.1 Geminicoccus sp.
CGCGGGAGGTCTGCAGGTCGGTAGCCGTGCTCCAGCTGGATCCACATCGTCCTGGGATCCCGCCACGATCGTTGCCGAGCTCAATCAGCGCTTTCAAGCCGAGGAGGACGCGGCCTACTTCACCATGATCTTCGGCATGATCGATCAGACGAGTGGGCGAATGGTTCTGACCCAGGCGGGACATCCTCCGCCCCTCCACGTACACCGTGATGGTCAGGTCACAACCGTAGGAGACGGTGGATCCGTGGTCGGCCTCTTCGTCGACGCTGACTACGAGAACATCGAGCTGGGCCTGCACCCGGGCGACCGGATGGTGCTCTACTCGGACGGGATCGTCGAATGCACCAGTCCGGACGGGATGCTGTTCTCGGAGGAACGGTTCATCGAGTTCTGCTCCGCCACGACATCGCTGCCACTTCCCCAGATGCTTCAAGAACTGCAGCGTCATCTCGAAAGCTGGAGAGGCAGCCCGATCTACGAGGACGACATCTCGCTGCTCGTCATCGAGAAGACATAACGAAGGAACGGAACATGGAACCCTCAGACAGCGACCTCGTCGAAACCACCCATCACGAAGGTGTCCTGATCGTACGCTTGCTGACAAAGCGCCTGGATGCCAGCGTAGCGCCGAGATTCAAGACCGCCGTGACCGACCACATCGCCAGTGGCCATCAATATCTCGTGCTCGACCTGACTGCTGTCGACTTCATGGACAGCAGCGCCCTTGGAGCTGTTGTTTCCTGCATGAAGGCCGTTGGAAGCCGTGGCAGCCTGGCGATCAGCGGAGCCCATGGAACGGTCATGAAGCTCTTCAAGCTTACCCGATTGGACCGGGTCCTGAACTTGCACGACACACCGGAAGGCGCCGCGCAAGCAATCAAGCCCAGCTAGAGGCAGCATTCTGCTTGCTGTTCGGAGTCGTCATGGTCCGGAGCATTACGTTCACCATCGATAGTCACTTGGCAAATGTCGCGCTTGTGGCAATGAGCCTTCGCAGCATTTGCTCGCTCGTTGCGCTCTCGCCAGAAGAACTTGATGAGCTTGAGATCGGTGTCGTCGAAGCTTTGAACAACGTCATCAAGCATGGGTACGACAACACCCCGGGCCTGCCGGTCACGACCGCAGTCACATTGGAAGATCACCAGGTCACGGTGCAGATCAGTGACCGCGGGAAGAGGATCCCGGCGGAGCTGCTCGATCGTGCCCGAACGTCCTGCCTGGACATGGACACTGATGATCTTACCAAGCTTCCTGAGGGTGGAATGGGCCTGCGCCTTATTATAAGCTCTGCCAACAGCCTCGAATATCATGTGGATGACGGCATCAATACATTAATACTTGAAAAAATCTTCTAACAATGTTTTGCTAGGATGCAGTTCTTCTGTTGCAGCTAGCACAAGGTTTAAGCGTATGCGACCCATTAACATTCGTTGTGGGTAGTCTGCCCCGTATCACGTCTCAGGGCTCGGCGAACCAGTCGATGACGTCCTCCAGCGGCACCCGATAGTTAAGGCTGACGGCTCCTTCCAGGAAGCCGCCATTGCCGCCCTCGCGCCATGGCCAGCGGTTGCCGGAAGCGTTGCTGTACTCGATCGAGAAGGTGCCCGGCCGCCAGTTCGACCAGCCGAAGGAGTAGCTGTAATCCGGGTCCCAGTCCTGCTGCTGGTCCGGATCCGGGTAGACGAACGCCGTGGCGCCGATGAAGAAGCTGCGCCAGATGCTGTACCGGCAACCAAACGACAGTGCAGTCTTGAAGCTCTTGGTGCTGTTGCTGCTCTGGTCGAAGTAGCGCGGAACGGTCGTGATCGCCGGCTGGCACTGGACCAGGCGGGTCTCGTCCGTGAACAGCGGTGCTACCAGTTGGTCCTCGAACTCGAACTTGTAGGCCACACGCAGCGAGCCTTGATCGAGTCGTGTGAAATCCTCGTTTCCATCCGGATCGAATCGATTGCCACCATAGTTGCCGTAGGTGAACGAGAAGGTACCGGGCCGGTAGTCATCATAGCCGAACGCATAGGCGAAGTCAGGATTCCATGGCTTCTGCCGAGACGGATCGAGATACTTGTAGAGCGTCAACCGCCCGAACCACGGCGTCGTGGGCCAGTTGAAGGCCAGTGTCGTGCTGATGGTCGGGGTCGACGGCGGCTGGCGGTCCTGGCCAAGGCCACTCGGTCCGTCTTCGGAAACCTGCTCATCCCCGGATGTCAGCGGCAGGTTCACGCCAAAGCTGACGCCGAGCGCCTGATCGATCCACCGGCCCCAGGTCATCTCGTGCTTGGGCCTCGGGATGGGCCGGTGCTCCTCGCGCGGTTTGCCGCTGTTCGCCGCGCGCCAGTCGACGATGAAGCTCTCGAGGTAGTAGGCGACGCTCTCGATCTCGGCATTCTTGGTAAAGCCGAGCCGGGAAGGCCCGGTCTCGCTCCAGGTGCCGGTGTAGAGCTGGGTCGTCGTGTCGCGGCCGAGGGCCACTTCCTGGCGAAGCGTAATCGCTATCCGGAACGGGCAGTCCTTCGTCCGGTCGCCGCGTGTCAGGTAGAACTCGAGACGTGGCTTGCCCGGCTCTTGTTCCAGCTGCCGCTTGTCCAGCAGGCGCATGCCTGCCGTCCGCAACCGCTCCTCGACCCGCTGGCGCACCTGCCGTCGCAGCTTGCCTTTGAGCTCGTCCGGCTCGGCCATGAAGTCGGTGAAGATGGACACGCCAGTGAGGCCGCGCAGGCTGTCAATCGAATCGCCAAGCGGCTTGTCCGCAGAGAGTGGCGGAACAGGACAGCTCAAAGGCGCAGCTGGCCTTAACGAACCAGCCTTTGAACCGGGCAGCCTCACCGTCTTGGCCGGACCTGTCTTGCGAGCGGCCGACAACGCCATCGGCAGCGGTGCGGGCGCAGGCACAGGTGCGGTCGTCTCCCGTGCGGGAACAGCACGCCGCGGCGCGGGAACGGGCGGCGGTGGAAGCGCTCGGGCAGGCTCAGGCTGCAAGGCACTTGCCAAGGGCGATGCGGGCGGCCCGGACAGAGGCTGCGCTTCTGATGGCACCTGATCGGGCTCGGGCGATGGAGCCTCGGTCATTGGCGCGGCGGGCGAAACGACAGCCTCCGATTCCACCGGTGCTGGAGGAGGTGCCTGTACCGCTCTGAGCGGTGGCGCATCGGCTGCTGGCTCCGCAGTCGACGCGGCCGGCGGAACAAGAGGGCCCACTTCTGGCGGCGGTGGAGGCGGCGCTTGGTCGGGCTCAGGTTGTGAAACCCCTGCTGCCGGTTCCGCCAGTACTGCAGCAGGCGGTGAGATGGACTCTGGTTCCGGTGGTAGTGCTGGAGAAGGTAACTCCAAGGCTGGTGGCACTGTGCCACCGTTCTGGATCCAGCCGATATACCTTGCGACCGTGACAAGTCCGCCGATCGGCAGGGGTTCTCCTCCATGTTCGGGCACCAGTGCCTTGGCATGGGGCAAATCCGCGACTGGCGTGTTGCTGAACAGGCTGCCCAGCGTGCCGGACCTGTCTTCACCATTCTCCAGGAAGAAGCGCGCTTCGGCTGGTGCGCCGGCCACAGCAACGTCGATGCGCTGGTTGTCGGAGACGGTCAGCGTCACCTCGCCCCGTGTTGCGGTGCAGCTTGTCCTGGGCCAGGACATGCAGACGATCTCCCAGCCTTCCTGCCTCTCGTCCTCGATAAAGCGGGCATAGCCGTCGGGATCAAACCGGTAGAACAGGCCGTCAGCCACTCCTTCCTGATAGGTCGGCCAACCGGCGGTTCCTCTCAGATCCTGCTCCTTCTCCACGGCACCTGGCGCAAACGGCCGGTCGGTCGCGATCACAGCCTCCTGCGCTGGTGCGCTTCTCGCAAGACCGTGCAAGCCGAGCGCTATCAATACCGTCATGACACCGCACCTTGTGCGCCGAAGCGAAGAAAGGGGATGCCAACGCACGCTGATGATCCACTCCACCATGGGTGGGACTGGAGGTGAACTGCGATCGGCAGGACGTCAACGATGCGACAAAAGGATGGGCCACTCATTCACGCGTGGAGAACGGTCGATGATGGGCACGATGCCATCGGTGGACGCTGCCAGGACCGTAAGGTTCCGCCGCCAGATTGGCCTGCGGCAATCGCCAGTGGACAGGCAAGCCTGAAGTCGGCATTGGCTTCTGCGTGATGATCAGGGCCCGAATGGCTGTTTTGTCAGGAGGCGAGGCAACAAGCGCAAGACAAGCGGGCGGCTGCCCTGATCCGATGCTGCCTGGGCGCGATGCCATCTCGATATCTTTCTCAGCCAATATCTACTGGCAGCTCCTATGCAATTTCACCCTCAGACACGCTTCTTCAGCATATATTTGTAGAATAGAGCCGGTAGACCATAACACCCGGACCTGCTGATCAGACGCTTGACGTTCTGTGGTCGGTTCGGACCAACGATTGTAACTGGTCATGCAAGCCCATCCAGATGTCCCTCGCACAAGCATCGGCCGTCGAGAGCGCCTGTCAGCCAGAGCCACTGCAGCCTTTTACACCTGGTTCGCGGCGCTGAGGCCCTCTCAGGCAGGTATGCTGAGCGGCCTGCTCACCCTGCTGCTCTGTACGATGATCGCCTGGAGCTTTTTGGCCTGGGACCGGACGCAGACGCTGAACGCTGCTACAAAGGAACTGGCTGCGGCGAGCCAGACCGTGGCCGGCACCGTCAGGCGCACGCTGGGCACCCTGGATCTGGTGGTCTCGCTCGCTCTTGATGATCTCGAAGCCGGCCAGCTCGACCGCAAGGGCGTCTATGAGTGGCTGCGCCGGCAGGCCGCCAAGGACGAGCAGCTTGATGCGCTGCGCACGATGGTGGTGCTGGATGCCAATGGGGTGGCCCAGCTCTCACAGGTGCCAGAAGCGGTCGGCTATGACCTGAGCGACCGGGACTATGTCAGGGCCCATCGTGAGCGCCGCGGCCTGGGCATGGTCATCGGGACGCCGGTCATCTCCCGGATCCCGCCCCATCGCCGTATCGTTCCCATCAGCTGGGCCATGCTCCTGCCCTCCGGCGAAGTGGACGGTGTGCTGACCGTGGCGGCAAGCTGGCGCTTGTACGCGCAGGTCTTTGCTGGCCTGCTCACCAGGCCCGGCCAGACCCTGGCCCTCCTCGACAGCACCGGCACCTTGTACGCCGTGGACGCCAAGCACTGGCCGGATGCAGAGGAGGAGCCGCAGCGCCCGGCGGCACTGGGGGAATGGGCCGGATCAGGCGCGTTGGCCGGGCAGGTCGTTACCGCGAACCACCTCGTTGCCTGGGTGGCGGTCCGAGGCACGGACCTGCAGGTCGTCATGTCGGAGCCGCTCGGCCAGGTGCTGCGGCCCTGGTGGCAGCGCGTCTTTCTGGCCAGCTTCATGGTCGGCATCATCAGTCTCGGCATGGGCTTCTTGAGCTGGCTGCGCCAGCGTAATGCGTATGCCCTCAGGCAGGCAGCAGAGCTTGCCGAAGCGCACGCGACCGAGGCCAAGGCGGCCCAGGCGAAAGCCGAGGAGGGCGAACGCGCCAAGGCGCAGTTCCTGGCTGCCATGAGCCACGAGATCCGCACGCCCATGACCGGTGTGCTGGGCATGGCCGACCTGCTCGCCGATGAGCCGCTGCAACCACGCCAGCAGGCCTATGTGCGCGCCATCCGCACCTCGGGGCAGCATCTGTTGAGCGTGATCAACGACATCCTCGACTTCTCGCGCTTTGGCAGCGGCGCCGTCACCTTGGAGGAGGTCGACTTCTCGGTGGGCGAGATCCTGGAGCAGGTGCGCTCGATCATGACGCCGCAAGCCACCGAGCGCGGGCTGAAGCTGAGCTTTGATCTGGACGAGCATTCTCCGCCGGTTGTGCGTGGCGACCCTACCCGGTTGCGCCAGATCCTGGTCAACCTGATCGGCAACGGCCTCAAGTTCACCCGCAAGGGCGGCGTGGACGTGACCATCCGCTGCGAGATCGTCGACGACAAGAAGGTCTGGTTCCGCTTCGAGGTGGCGGATACCGGCATCGGCATTCCCAAGGAGCGTCAGGCGAGCCTGTTCCAACCCTTCGTGCAGGCTGATCAGTCCACCGCCCGCAAGTATGGCGGTACCGGCCTGGGCCTAGCGATCTGCCGGCAGCTGGTGGCAGCGATGGGCGGCGAGATCGGCATCCAAAGCACGCCCGGCCAGGGCAGCGTGTTCTCCTTCCAGATCCCCCTACAGATCGGCGATGTGGTGATCGTCAAGGAAAGGGCAGTGCTCGATCCAGCTGTGATCCGGCCTTTGCAGGTGCTGATTGCCGAGGACGTGGAGGTGAACCGTGATCTGTTGGATGCAACACTGACGCGGCACGGTCATGCCGTCACCTTCGCCGAAGACGGTGAGCAGGCCGTGACCATGGCAAGCGAACACAGCTTCGACGTCATCCTCATGGATGTGCAGATGCCGGTGATGGACGGGATCGAGGCCACCCGCAGGATCCGGGTGCTGCCGCCGCCTGCGGGCAGCGTGCCGATCGTCGGACTGACCGCCAACGTCATGGAGGCGGAGCGCCAGCGTTGTCTGTCTGCCGGCATGAACAAGGTCCTGACCAAGCCGGTTGCCTGGGAGGACCTCTTTCAGACGCTGGCAGGCATCGCCACTGGCAAAGCTGTACCCGAAGTAGCCGCAACTCCTGCGCCAGCACAGCCGCCGGTACCCGCGTCAGGTGGTGAGCTGCTGGATCTTGCTCGGATCGAGAAGATGAGAACCCTGGCTGGCCCCAGCAAGCTCGTTCAGTTCCTGCAGAATGCGCTGAGCCTGGCAGAGCAGCTGGCTGCCGAGATGGAAGAACTGAAGAGCCAGCCAGCGGAGCTCGTGAAGCCTGCGCATCGGCTGGCCGGCACCACGCTGAGCATGGGCCTCCTGCGGATCGGCACGCTGGGCCGCGAGATCGAGCATCGTGCGCTCGAAGGGCAGAAGGTCGGCGATCTCCTCACCCTCCTGAACCAGACCCTCGCCGCGACGAAGGAAGAGCTTGGCCGCTTGCAGCTGCTGAGCACAGGGGACTGATCAGCGTGCAGAGCACACGCCGGCCCGCCCGGCTGAGGCTCCTTACGGGGACAGTTGAATGACGACCAATGCTCCAGGCGACCAAGAAGCTGGACCGGCGTCGCAGCTGGATCGCTGGCTACCTACGCTGGTGTTGATCGCCCTGGCGGCGGGCACCTTCCTCTACCCGCTTGCCGTGTCGGCGCAGAACCTGGAAACAACAGGCTCGGAGGCCGTCTTGCCAGCTATGTCGGACCGGCTGGAGGATTGGCTGCATTGGACGGCACGTGGCATCGAGGTCGTGGGTGTCGCCGTCATCGTTCTTGGCGCCATCGCCGCCTCTTTGCGGCTGGTCTGGCAGCTGGTGCGCTCGGGCAGCTCGGGTAAGATCTACGATGCCTTCAGGGCCAGCCTGGGGCGGGCGATTCTGCTGGGCCTGGAGTTCCTGGTCGCAGCCGACATCATCGGCACGGTCGCCGTGGAGCCCACCTTGGAGAACCTGGCCGTTCTCGGCGTCATCGTGTTG
>NZ_DATAGQ010000024.1:0-6065 GCF_036263595.1 Geminicoccus sp.
CCAGCAGACCTACAACCGGAGCTGGATCGTCGAGCGGCACGGCTACCGGACACCCGCCCAGGTTCGAGCCGGCCAGCTTGGTCAGATGCACATGGCCGCGTGAGCGCACATCGGTGTCTCATCATTGTGGACCGGTACACAAGCGATCAGGCTCAACCCTGGTGACCCGGATGTCCGCGTCCTGCGCGCGGGCGTGTATACAGATAAGGGCCAGCTCGATGAGGCCATCCGGGAGTACGAGACCGCCCTCTCCTTTGACCCGATCAACGATCCTGCATGGATGGACCTGGGCATCGTCTACTATCTGGCGGGTCGTCCGCAGGATGCCGCGGAGATCCTGAAGCAGAACCTCGACCAACGGCCGGATCGGGTAGCGGCCTGGGCGGTGCTGGCGGCTGCCAGGCAGGCCGAACTCGGTTCAACGACGCAAGCAGAAGAAGCCGCGGCAGAAGTGCTCCGGCTGAACCCCTTCTTCTCGGCGGAAGATCTCGCTGCTCCTTATGCCCAGCCAGACCTCAGGAAGCGGCTGACGGCCGGCCTGCAACGGGGCGGGGGCTGCCGTAACCTGCTCGGCAGGCCAGATTATCTACCCTGAGCAGGACCAACAGGCTGTGCAACGGCGAGCTTCTGCAGTTCAACGACAAGATGCTGGCGATTGGCTGATCGCCCAAAGGTTGCCTCGTCAGATCAGGGCAGGCTTTGAGGATCCCCTCCCCTTCCCGCACTGGATTATCCCGCAGGTACGGCTAAGAGTGCCTAACAGAACCACCGTTTGGCGAACTTGAGGCAGATCAGGCTGGCGGCGAGCAGGTGGAAGCCGGTGAGGATGTCCAGGCGCCGCTCGTAGCGGATGGCGAGCCTGCGGTACCGGCTGAACCATGCCAAGGTTCGCTCGATCACCCACCTTTGCCGACCGAGCTTCTCGCTTCGCTCGATCCCACGTCTGGCGATCCTGGGCACGATCTTGCGGCGGCGCAGGGCCCGGCGGCAGAAGTCGAAGTCGTAGCCTTTGTCGGCATGCAGCTTGGTCGGTCGCTTCCTTGGCCTTCCCACGCATTGCTTTACCGATGGCACCGCCTCGATCAGCGGCTCGAGGAGCTTGCTGTCGTGCCGGTTCGCCGCCGTGAGGAGGAGGGCGAGCGGGATACCGTGGCCGTCGACGAGGAGGTGGCGCTTGCTGCCGGGCTTGCCGCGATCCGTCGGGTTCGGGCCGGTTGCTTCGCCCCCCTTTTCGCCGCAAACGAGGCACTGTCGGCCGCACCCCGGTCCCAGTCGATGGCGTTCGCCCTGCCCAGCCGGTCGAGCAGCACACGGTGTAGCCGCGCCCATACCCCAGCCGCTTGCCAGTCGCGCAACCTGCGCCAGCAGGTCATGCCGGAGCCCCAGCCCATCTCCTGGGGCAGGTGTTCCCAGCCAATGCCGGTGCGCAGCACGAACACGATGCCGGCCAGGCAGGCGCGGTCCGACCTGCGAGGTCGGCCTCCCTTGGGCTTGGCAGGCTCAGGCGGCAGCAGAGGCGCAATCTCCTGCCACAGCTCATCGGAAACCAGGGGTGCAACCATGCCCGGCCAACAACGGCCGGACCGTCAGGTTCCGTTTTGATAGGCGCTCTAACCCGCCAGATCAGGTTTCCGTCCAGCAGGCCAATCCGACATGGCTTTCCGCAGCAAATTAGAGGAAGCGACAGAAGCCTGATCCTGGAGGCTCACGGCGGCGTCGGAAAACAGGTGTTTCTTGAACGCCAGGACCGCTTTAGCGGCCGTTTTCGCGGCAGCTGCCTCCCCTCCCCCGACAGTCGGCTTCCTCATCCCCTTGAGCATCCGAGAACTATCTCTTGAAACTACATCTCCGATTACGTGATCCGGAGGCGAGTATTTGGGGGCTGCGCACGTTTTGGTGTAACGGGGCAGCACTCAGATCAGGATACTGCACCCCAGCGTTTACAACCGCAGGCTGGAAGAAGTCGTCCCAGCAGGTGCGGGTGCGCCCTGCTCTCACACCGCGATCTGGCGGCGGTGGCAAAGCGCCTGGTGTGGCGCTCTCCACGCTGAATCGGCATCTGCCCAAGGTTCGCTCGATCGCTATGGCGAGGTGCCAGCATGAGGGCACTGGTGGCATGCCCTACACTCGTCGCCGCGGATCTGGCCTAGGCCCTGCCCTGCTCAACGCGATCGGACATCAGCATAGCAGGCAGCAATCAGACCTTCGGGTACCGCAAATATCGCAATCGTAGCGCCATATGGCAATATCATATACTTGCCATTGCGTCGTATCGTTGTTTACCCCTAGGTCAGTTCAGCAACATTCTCAAAGGCCGAACTGATGAAGATCATTGCTGTCGTGGCGCAAAAGGGCGGCGTTGGAAAAACCACTGTTAGTCAGTGCTTGGCCGTGGAGGCGCTTCGGCAGGGTCTCGCCGCCGCAATCATCGACACCGATCCGCAAAAGTCGGCGACGGAATGGGGTGAACAGCGTGAAGCAGCGGACATCGATGCGCCGGGTGTTATCGCTCTTGGCTCTAGGCCCCTCGCCTCGCTTGTTGCCGATCTGAGGAAGCGCGGCGCCAGCTTGGTTGTAATTGACACGCCGCCCCATTCAGCACCGGCGATCAATGCAGCACTTGACGTGTCGACAGGCGCCGTCATGGTAACCCGCCCGAATCCTATGGACGTTCGAGCGCTAGAAGCGACGTGGGGGATTGTCTCCCGCATGAGGAAGCCATCCGCAGCAGTCTTCACCCAGACCCCACCTGGGAATCGGGCGCGGGCCCTGGGTCTGGCGCGTGGACGACTGGAAGAACTGGAAATCCCATTCTGCCCTACCCCGATCAGCTATACGCTGAGCTTCCCCTATGCTCAAGCCGAGGCACTTGCCGTGCAGGAGCGCGAGCCTACTGGCAAGGCTCGGGCCGAGATCGCTGAGATCTGGGCCTGGATGAAACGAAACGAAATATTGTAATATTTTCATATGGCGATAGCACCTCGTTTTCGTCGTACCGTATGGAATAAGTGATCTGGACTTTGTATGGAGCCCGCAGACGATCTCTTGCGGTCTGCCGCTGCTTCGTCTTGTCGAGGACATCCTGCAGGCCGGCCGATGCGGAAAGTGGCAGTTCAACCAGCCGCTCCTACATCGTTTGGCATCGGTACAAGCTGCTCTTGTCAATGGGCTTGACGTCGAAACGGCCTCCTGCGTGCCTCGCCTTGGACGGGATCTTCACGCCTGAGCGTTCCAGAGCACAAAACCCTACCATCATAGCGCCATATGAAGCTATGATGCTTTGGCGCATGAATAGTATGGAGTGATTGCGAATGGCGAAGCCCCCAGCGAGTTATGGTGCGCGTGTGAAGCTGAAGGCGCCGGAGCCCGAGGATCTTGCGGTGCCTCCCACTCATCCAGGTGACACTGACGAAACTAGCCTACGGGCCGCCACCGGGCGCAGGCGACCAATGGAAACGAAGAGCGATCCAACGATCATCTACCTTCATCCAGACGGGAAGTACGAACTGAAGCGCTATGCCCTGGCGAGGGGGCCGAAGATAAAGGTACACGACTTACTCATCGAAGCCGTCGAAGAGTGGGCGAAGGCGCACGGCATTGCTGCTCCATTCCGCGTCCCTTCGGTGCGAGCGAGGAAAGGATAGCGCAGCATAATACGCTTATCCGCTTATACTATGAACATATTGCCATATGGTCATAGTATGGCAGTTGTGCACCTTCTGCGCTTTTGCTCATTGAGGTCGTGGCCTCGAGCTGCAGCGCCTTCCTGGTCGACCAGATCTGGATCAACCGTCGGTCTTGGAACAACGCGGACGGCGAGTGGATCCGGGCCCTTTAGCGGTACGACACGCGGCGGTGCCGAGTTCGGCTGTAGGAACGGGATGCGCTTTGAGCCGGAACGGCAGCCTACCCAAACTACCTCGATCGTCCGCGGTGTAGCGGGCGAACCCTTGGTCGTGCAGATCTGCGTGTGGACAGTCAGGAACCGGTCAGCGGGGAAGGGCATCTGGCACCGGCAATCAGTCGGTTCGAGCCGATCAACACACACATATAGCCATATAGCGACATCTTCATATGGCAATATCACCTCGCTGACTCCGGCACTTGTGCTGTTCTGTCATCCCGATCGATCGCGAGCATGGGTAAGAGCCTGGATAAGGCGCCACCAAAGTCCAACAGTTTGCCCAGAGTACTGCTAGCTTTCCCTCTGTATGCGGCCTCCTTCCTAGGGCAGCCTCGTGCCCAGGGAATTGGACTCTGGTGGCGCTACAGCTTAGTGATTGCCGGCCGCGACGGGCGGAGGACGACTCCGTGCTCGTCCACCGTCACCTTGGCATCGGGATAGACGGCAAGCGCCAGATCGAGGCTCTCGAGGAACTGCGCCCGGAAGGCGCGCAACCGCTTGAAGCCGGCGCCGAATTGAGCGTAAAGCGCCGTCCAGCTTACCTCAGTATCCCGTTTCAGGGCGTGAAGTCGGTAGGCTAGCCAGACGTAGACGTCCAGCGCCATTGAGCGGGGCCCAATCGCCCGCAGAGCTGTCTCACTCACGGGGACTGGATGCTCGCAAAGGGCACGATAGAAGGCCTCATCCAGCCGCACCTGATCTTGCCACAGTGATGGCTGGTCGATGGTTCCGGCCATGGTGATGGCACCCTCCACGAAGGCGCCGTTCCTCAGCAGTTCCCGCTCGCCTAAGCCGCCAAAGAAGGTCAGTCGGCACAAGGAAATGCGCTTTGCCTGCTCCTTGACCAGCCGATAGCTCTTGCCGCCAATGGACAGGCCCATCCTGCCGAGCCAGACCTGCATGCTTCGGCCGAGTTCGATTTCCCTTGAGCGGGTCTTGACGGCTTCCGACTGAAGAAAGAGTAGGATGAACCGTGCATAGGAGCCGTAGGGCAGGCCAACTTCGTGTCCCTGCCGGTCGACACCTGACTGCAGGATCAGGGTGAGATTGTGTCCTTCTCGCTTCCAGATCTTCTCGCCCTGCTCTTTGTGGGGCAGGGAGGTCAGCGCGAAGCCGGAATAGGTAAAACCGATGCCCTCGCTCTCCTCACCGAGGACTTGATAGGCAGCTTCTACCATCGCCCGCTCATGGCGGGTCACCGCCTGCCGGCGAGCTTCGTTGATCCCGTGCTGGAGGATCAGTTGGTGGACGTCAGCCATGCGTAGACCGTGCTGACTTCCATCCACCACGTCAACTTGGACTCTGGTGGCGCAAGCTATTCGAAGAAATATTTGATTCTTAAGATATTAGTTGGGCCACCAGAGTCCAAGGGATAAGGACGAGGATCGCCACCAGAGTCCAAGGAACCGAGCCACCAGAGTCCAATCTGCCTCGTGGAAAGGTGGTCATTTCGGTCTTCTTCAGGTGGGGCGGTGGCTGGTCCACAGGGCAGGATTTACGTGACAGTGTGGCTGTGTTGCACAATGCGTTGTCCCCGGGACTGTCTGTCTCCAGGAACTGCCGCGACCTAGAGGGGACGGGAGTGCCACACCCGACGATGTACCGCTCTTTTTGAACAGGTGAGCAGGGTAGGGGTAGCAATCCACGCCAAAAGCTGTCGGCAGCCCTGCATGGACGTGGCAGAGCGCGCAGATGACCTGAGCGGATCTGAAACCGCAGCTCGAACCTGCAGACTACGCCAGCAAGTTCTCCACCACCAAGTCCTTTACCCACCTGAGCTCCCGACATTGCCACGACACACGGTCGCAATCGGCCAGCGTGTCCCAATTGGCCTGTACCTCGCTTGTGACGAGCGGTGGTTGAGCAAGACCAACGGATTTCGGCCCATCTGGCGGTGAGGGATCAACCGGGACAAGGCGCTGGAACGTCCTGGATCCGGACAGGGCAGGGTGGCCCGTTCCGTCCGCTCCTTTCCTGCTGGGCCAGGTTACCGCCGAACGGACGGGGCCCAAGCGTCTCCCGTCGCCTCCGCCACCAGCCGAGCCTGAGCCTCTTCCACCTGCTCTGTACGACAATCCCTTCCAGATTGGCTTGTGGTGCGGGAACACCTTCTTCAGGGTTTTCCGACATGCAGGACAAGCGGCAGCCAAGCACGACGTAG
>NZ_DATAGQ010000025.1:0-41501 GCF_036263595.1 Geminicoccus sp.
GGCGGCAACCAGCAGAAGGTGCTGCTGGCCCGCTGCCTTGCGACCGAGCCGGCTATCCTGCTGCTCGACGAGCCGACCCATGGCGTGGACGTGCGCACCAAGTCGGACATCTACCGCACGATCCAGGCGCTGGCCGCCCAGGGAACGGCGGTGATCTTCGTGTCGTCGGAGCTGCCGGAGGTGCTGGCGCTGGCGTCGACCGTGCTGGTGCTGTCGAAGGGGCGGCCGACGCTCCTTGCGCCGAACCAGGGGCTGGCGGAAGAGGAAGTCCTCTCCGCCGCCTTCGAATGCTTAACTGCAGATACAAAAACTTAAAAAATTAGTTGGCCTGCTTTTATAGCAGACCTAAAAAAATTTAGCCTGATGAGATAGCGAAACTACATGAGACCAATCGTAGTCGAAAATTGGATCTAGATCGGGATTTTTACCCAGGACTTTTATTAGTCCTTCACCGGGGTGATCCGTATCTTGCTGAACAACCAGCGGGCTTAAGTCAGGGAGATGAGCCGCAACTGTTAGAAGCCGCAAGGCATACAACCGTCTACCTGTTCCGACTGCCGTCTCGCCATTTACAAAAGCAGGAGCAGAAGGTTGACGCTGCGCCGTTTCAACTAATTTTCCATACGTAATCTTAGTCCGGTTCTTAGCGCATTGAACAAGGATAGGAAAGTAGAATTCGGCGATATCGATGTCATTTGAATTCAACACGCGAGTATTTGCCACTTTAGCCTCACTCCTCATAGCTTGCGGTCGCTTCAGCGCAACGAATACTACTTGTTCGTCAGTCTTTGAGCTTGTTCCGATTAGGCCGCAGAAATGGGCCAAGCATGACATGCCCAGTCAATTTCCAGATCTGATCCATCGGCACCGTCCTACAGAATGCTGGAGCTATTAGTCACCCATAATCTGTGCTTCACCGGAAGCTCGCCTGGAACATCCGGTTCAGGTCGGCCAGGACAGAGGCGGCGCCCTCGCCCTTCCGCAGGCCCTGGCTGATGCGGTCCGAGGCTTCGGGCTGATAGGCCATGTAGCCGTCGTGGCGCGGGCGCAGGTAGGAGCCTTCGAGGGTGGCGCGGGTGTTCAGGTAGAAGCCGCCGACGGGGCGGTTGACCTCCGGGTCTTCCCAGGCGGTGGCGTGGCCGGGCTGGCCGCCGGCAGCGGCATAAGGGCCGCGCTGGACCTCCGCGCTGGCGATCCAGTAGGCGAAGTCCAGGGCTTCCTGCGGGTACTGGGTGCGGGCGGAGACGGCAATGCCGGTGCCGCCCAGCGTGCCGCCGACGGGGCCGTTGGAGCCGGCGGCCGGGATGTTCGCGAAGGCCAGGCGGTTCGGGCGGAAGCCTTCCAGGGCGTAGCTGACGTAGCCATAGGTATAGGGGATGCAGGCGATGGGTGAGCCTGCTTCCGCCATGCGCTCGGACGCGGCGATCGGGTCCATGTCGAAGCAGGTGGGATCAACCGCCGCCGCCAGATCCTGCATCAGCCGGTACACCCGGTGGCCCGTGATCTCGTCGAGCAGGTCGCCCGGCTGGGTGGCGCAGGGATGGCCCAGATTGGCGGCCAGCGTGTCGAAGGTCATCAACGCGTGCGGCGAGCGCAGCGGGATCAGCACCTTGCCGGCGCGGGCCAACTCCAGGACCTCGTCGAACCGCGTCGGCGCAGCCGGCAGGAGGTCCGGGCGGAACGCCTGGACCTGGGTGGCGGCGTCGATCGGGAAGGCCCACTGGCGGCCTTGCCAGCGATAGGAGCGGTAGGAGGGCCCGACAGAGGCCTTCTCCAGTTCCGCCCGCTCCGCCTCGCGGCCGGGCACGTCGAGCGGCAGGAGGCAGTTCTCGGCGGTGACCTGGCCCACATGGGGATGGTCGATCACGATCAGGTCGTAGGCACGCGCGAGATCGTCGACCGGGAAGGATTCGAAGTCCTGGAGCGAGCGCTTGTCCCAGTGGACCGTGACGCCGGTCTTCTCCTGCCAGAGCTTCGCACAGGCGACCATCGGGTCGTAGCCGCGCGGATGGCTCCAGGTCATGCCTTTCAGGGTGACGCTCACAGGTTGAACTCCCGGCGGATGGCGTCGCTATGCTCGCCGATGGTGGGGGCGGCGCGCGAGGTCGGCGGACGCTCGCCGTTCACCCGGATGGGCGAGCGGGTGGTCATGATGCGCACGCCGTCGTCGCGCTCGACCAGTTGCAGCATGTCCAGCGCCTGGAAGCCCTCGCTTTCCAGCAGCTCCGGCCATTGCAGGACCTTGGCGCACCACACGTCGGCGGGCTCGAGGATGCTCAGCCAATGGTCGGTGGTCTCGCGGGCGACGTGCTGGGCGATGATCGCCTTGATCTCGTCGCGGGCGGTGAACCAGGTGGACGGGTCGTCCAGGTACGGCTCCAGGCCGCCGATCTGCATGAGGCTGGCGAGCTTGGGGATCGGCGTCATCGCGATGGCGAGGAAGCCGTCCTTGGTCGGGTATACGCCATAGGGTGCCGACAGATAGGCGTGCGCGCTGCGGAAGGAGGAGCGGCGCGGCAGGCGGCGGCCGTCGTTCAGGTAGGTGGTCAGCACCTCGAACTGAAAATCGACCAGGGCTTCCAGGAGGCTGGTCTCGACATGGCTGCCCTCCCCGCTGATGCCGCGGCGGACCAATGCTGCCAGGATGCCCTGGGCCACGGCAGCACCGGCCAGCATGTCGGCGATGGCGAGGCCGAAGGGGACGGGACCCTGGTCCTCGTCGCCATTCAGCCACATCACGCCCGAGCGGGACTGGGCCAGCAGGTCCTGCCCCGGCAGCTTCACCCAGGGGCCTTCCTCGCCGTAGCCGGTGATCGAGGCGTAGACGAGGCGCGGGTTGATTTTCCTCGTCGCTTCGTAGTCGAGGCCCAGGCGTTCGATCACGCCGGGGCGGAAATTCTGGATGGCGACGTCGGCGGCCGCGAGAAGTTTCCTCAGCGCCTCCAGGTCATCCTTGTCCTTCAGGTCGAGGGCCAGGCTCTGCTTGTTGCGGTTGATGGCGTGGAAGATCGTCGAATCGCCGCCGATCTCGGTGTCGCTCAAGTAAAGACGCCGGGACAGGTCGCCACCGTCCGGGCGCTCAATCTTGATGACGCGCGCGCCCAGATCCATCAGCCGCAGCGAGGCGTAGGGGCCGGACAGGAACTGGCTCATGTCGACCACGAGCAGGCCCGCGAGCGGCAGGTCGTTCTCGGTTGGCATCTGGTCCCCGCTCACCGCGGCATCGAACGCCGCGTTGTTCTTCTACAAAAGTCATTTTCATATATGAGCGAAAGGCGCAAGATCGGCGCGACGCCGGGACGCCGCATCGGGAGGAAGAAAAGCATGGCCGACCACATCCATCTGTTCGTCGGCGCGCTGAACCGCAAAGCGCCCTATTTCCAGGGGGCCAACGGAGTCGGGCTGTCGCTCTTCCGCTTCGACGACGAGACCGGTGCCGCCGAGCTGGTCAGCGAAGTCGGCGATGTCGACAATCCTAGCTACCTGACGGTCGATCCGAAGCGGCGCACGCTCTACGCGGTGAGCGAGGTGTTCGGGTGGAAGGAAGGCATCGTCACCGCCTACCGGTACGACCTGCAGGCTGGGCGGCTCGACTACATCAACATGCAGCCGGCACTCGGCAGCATCTCCTGCTATGCCAGCCTGGCGGACGGTGACCGCGTCCTTCTGATCGCCAACTATGCCATGGGCGAAGGCGGGCCAGACCAGTCGGTGGTGGTGCTGCCGATCCGTGGAGACGGCGGGCTGCTGCCGCCCGTCGGCAGCGTCGCCCATCGAGGTACCGGGCCGAACAAGGAACGGCAGGAGCGCTCGCATGCCCACTGCGCGCTGCAGGTGCCGGGAACGGACTTCGTGCTGGTGGCGGACCTGGGCATCGACCAGGTGCTGGTCTATCGGCTGACTGGTGAGGGACAGCTAGAGAAGGTGGGGAGCCACCATGCGGCACCGGGGGCCGGACCCCGGCACATCGCCTTGCACCCGACCGAGCCTCTGGTGTTCGTGATCAACGAGCTGGGCTCGACGGTCAGCAGCCTGCGGTTCGGGATGGACGGCAGCCTGACGGAGATCGCGACCGTATCGACGCTGCCCGAAGGGGCGACCATGCCCAACGACAGCTCGGACCTGCAGATCTCGCCGGACGGGCGGTTCCTGTATGGCTGCAACCGCGGGCATGACAGCGTGGCGATCCTGTCGGTGGACGCGACGACCGGTGCGCTGGCGCCCGTCGGGCACGTGCCTTGCGGGGGCAGCACGCCACGCAATTGCGGCCTCTCGCCGTCCGGGCGGCACCTCTTGGTCGCGAACCAGAATGCCGACGTGATCACCGTGTTCCGGCGCAACGCCGAGGACGGATCGCTGACCGACACGGGCAACCCGATTCGCACGGGCACGCCCATGTGCGTGAAGTTCGTCGCCGGCTGAGCGGAGGACGGCATGATCGTCGAGCAGTTCTTCGAGGACTACGAGGTCGGCTTCGAGCGCAAGACGTTCGGGCGGACCATCACCGAGAGCGACATCGTCATCCATGCCGGGCAGACCGGCGACCACTTCCCGCACCACATGGACGCGGAGTGGTGCAAGACGCAGGATTTCGGGCAGCGGATCGCGCACGGGACGCTGGTGTTCAGCGTCGGCATCGGCATGACCGCCAGCACGATCAATCCACGCGCCATGTCCTACGGCTACGACCGGCTGCGCTTCATTCGGCCCGTCTTCATCGCCGACACGATCAACGTGACCGCCAGGATCGCCGAGAAGCGCGACCATCCCAGGCGCAGGACGCACGGGATCGTGGTGGAGGGAATCGAGATGGTGAACCAGCGCAAGGAAGCGGTGCTGGTGTGCGAGCATCTCTACCTGGTCGAGCGGCGGACGCCCGTGGACGCGGGATAGGGTCGTGGCGGGGATGCTGACCGCGGAGGAGCGCCGGGCGAAATACTCGGTGCCGGCGGTCGAGAAGGCGCTGGACGTGCTGGAGTATCTTTCCGACCAGGCGGTGCCGGTGAGCCAGGCGCAGATCGCGCGGGCGCTGGGCCGCCAGGCGGGCGAGATCTTCCGGCTGCTCACCTGCCTTGAGGTGCGCGGCTATCTGCGCCGCGACGCCGATACGGGCGGCTATGCGCTGACGCTGAAGCTGTTCGAGCTGTCCAGGACGCATTCGCCGTACGAGGACCTGCTGGCGGCAGCCCAGCCCTGGATGCGGCGGCTATCGAGCGAAGTCCGGGAGAGCTGCCATCTGAGCGTGCTCTATCGGGATCGCGTGCTGGTGCTGGCGCAGGAGGAAAGCCCGCGGCCGTTCCGGCTGTCGGTCGAGGTGGGCTCGCTGCACTCACCGCTGCACACGACATCCGGCCGGATCCTCCTGGCGCACCTGCCGTCGGAGGCGCGCGACGCGCTGCTGGCGCGGCTGCCGGAATGGGCCATGGAACAGGAAGCGGCGCGTGAGGCCTTCAGCCGACGGCTGGAGGCGTTGCGTGTGCGCGGCCATGAGCGTTCGGAGGGGGAGCGGTTCGTCGGTACGCTCGACCTGGGCGTGCCGGTAGGGTCGCCTGGATCGTCGATCGGGGCAGCACTCACCATTTCGACGCTGAAGTACAAGGACGGGCCGGACCTGGATGCGCTCCTGCCCCATCTTGAGGCTACCGCCGCGGCCATCGGCAGCGAGGCGGGCCTCGTCATCAGGGGGAGCCGGTCGTGACCAGCACGCTTCGCATCGCGGTACGCAAGTTCGACGCGTTCGAGAGCGCCATCGCCAAGCAGTTCGCGGCTTTCGTCGCCGCCAGCGGCGTGGACGCCTGGCTGGATGCGGTGGCGATGGACCTGAACCCCATGGAGGAGGCCCTGTTCGCACGGCGGGAGCTGGCGGACGGCAGCTTCGACATCGCGTTCCTCTCGACCGACTGGCTGGCCCGCGCGCAGGCGGATGGGCTGATCTTGGACCTGCGGCCCTGGCTCGCCAGCGCCCCGGTCAAGGGGTTCCCGGAGGGCTGGAGTTCGTCGCTGCTCCAGCTCCAGCAGTTCGAGGGCGGCTTCTGGGGAATGCCCTATCATGACGGGCCGCAATGCCTGATCTATCGCCGCGACCTGCTGCAGGCCGCGGGAATCGGCGTGCCGGAGACCTGGGACGCCTTCCATGCGGCTGCCCGCGCGCTGCATGCGCCGGATCAGGAGCAGTATGGCACGGTGCTGGCACTGTTCCCGGACGGGCATAACGGCTTCTACGACTTCTGCATCCATGTCTGGACGCGCGGCGGCGAGCCGTTCGCGGCGGATGGCACGCCCACGCTGGTCACGCCGCAGGCCGTCGCGGCCCTCGACTTCATCCGCAGGCTGGCGAACGACCAGGATGCCATGGCGCCCGACGCGCGCACGCTGGACAGCGTCCAGTCGGGCCTCCTGTTCTGCGCCGGCAAGGTCGCGCTGATGACCAACTGGTTCGGCTTTGCGGCGCTCGGCGAGACCTGGGCGGAGAGCAGGGTGAAGGGGCTGGTCGATGTCGCCCCCATTCCCTGCGCGCCTGGCGGGCAGAGCCTGTCGCTCAACGTGTTCTGGGTGCTGGCGATTGCCTCGGGGTCGCGCAACAAGGATCTGGCCTGGCGCTTCCTGCGGCACCTGGCGACGCCCGCGATGGACAGGCTCACTACCACGGAAGGCGCCATCGGCGTGCGCCGCTCGACCTGGAGCGACCCGGAGGTCAACCGGACGATCCCCTACTACCACAAGCTCGACGCGCTCCACGCGCAGGCCAGGTCGTTGCCGGTCTCGCGGCACCTGGCGGCGATCGCGCATGTGGTCGACGACATGCTGGCGCAGGCGACGACCACGGCCGAGCCCAGTGCCGCGCTGCTGGAACGGGCGCAGCGGCAGATCCTGGAGATTGTCCGATGATCGTGCCGGCCGACCTGCGCCAGGAGCATCCCCTGCCCTCGAACCCGCGGCCGATCGTGATCGTCGGCACGGGCGGGATCGCGGCGGACGCGCACCTGCCAGCCTATCGCAAGGCGGGCTTCCCGGTGGCCGGGCTGTTCGACCTGGACCAGGAGAAGGCGCGCGCGCTGGCGGCGCGGTTCGGGGTGCCGCGCGTGTTCGCCACCATGGAGGAAGCGGTGGCGACGCCGGGCTGCGTGGTCGACGTGGCGGCACCGCCGGTGGCGCACCATGCCATCCTGTCGCGCCTGCCGGCAGGCTCGGTGGTGCTCCTGCAAAAGCCGATGGGGCTGGACCTGGAAGCGGCGACGGCCATCCGCAACGTCTGCCGGGAGCGCAGCCTGACCGCGGCGGTCAACTTCCAGCTGCGCTTCTCCGCGATGATGATGGGGGTTGCCGATGCGCTGCGCCGTGGCCTGCTCGGCCGGCTGATCGACGTCGAGGTGCATCTGAACCTGGTGACGCCCTGGCACCTGTTTCCGCATCTGCTGGCCAACGAGCGGGTCGAGATCGTCTCGCACTCGATCCACTATCTCGACATGATCCGCAGCGTGGCCGGCAATCCCCGCTCGGTCTTCGCGCGATCCTGCGGGCATCCGTCGACGCGGCTGGCGCAGACGCGGACCTCGGCGATCCTGGACTATGGCGACGACGACCGGCGGGTCACTCTGTCGATCAACCATCACCACGATTTCGGCCGCCGCTTCCAGGATGCGAGCTTCCGGTTCGAGGGCGACCAGGGTGCCGCGATGGTGAAGCTCGGGCTCCTGCTCGACTATCCGGCGGGCGAACCGGACGAATTGTGGCTGGCGCGCAAGGGTGGGCCGTGGGAGCAGGTGACCTTGTGCGGCAGCTGGTTCCCGGATGCGTTCATCGGCGTGATGGCGAACCTGCAGCGCTTTGCCGCCGGCGAGGACCAGGTGCTGGCGACCTCGGTCGAGGATGCCTGGCACACGATGGCGCTGGTCGAGAGCTGCTATCGGTCGCTGGCCATGCCGGGGATAGCGGTGCCGGACGCCTGAGGCCGGGCTCCAGGCTCAGCCCTTCATCGCGCCAGCGGCCAGGCCGGAGGTCAGGTAGCGCTGGATCCAGCCGAACAGGACGAGGCTGGGGACGAGCGCCATCACCGCCACGGCCAGCATCAGGCCGCGCTCGGAGCCGGCCTCGTCGACCATGCTCATGATTCCGACCGGCAGGGTCTGAAGCTTCGGGCTGTTGATGAGGATCACGGCGAACAAGAGCTCGTTCCAGCTGTTGATGAAGCCGTACATCGTCGTCGCGACGAGGCCGGGAAGCGCCGCCGGCAGGACCACCCGCAGGAGCGCGCCCAGGCGCGAGCAGCCGTCGATCATGGCGGCCTCCTCGAGCTGCACCGGGATCTCCAGGTAGAAGCCGCGCATCATGATCACCGAGAACGGCAGCAGCATCGCCACGTAGACGATCAGGAGCCCGAACCTCGAATCGACCAGGGCCAGCGCCTTGAACATCGAGAAGACCGGGATCAGCATGACGACCTGCGGGACGATCTGGGCCAGCAGGAACAGGGCGATCACGATCGAGCGGCCGCTGAATTCGAATCTGGCCATGGCAAAGCCGGCGAAGATCGCCATGGCGATCGTCACGGAACAGGCCCCGGCCGCCACCAGCAGGCTGTTCAGGTAGAGCGTCACCAGCCTGCTCTCGCTCAGTGCCCGGATGTAGTTCTCCAGCGTCGGCAGGTCCGGCCAGTAGCTCGGCGGGTAGGTGAACAGCTCGTCCGGCCCCTTCAGGGACGAAATCACCAGGATGTAGATCGGGAACAGGGTGAACAGGACCAGAACGGAAGCGGCGAGATAGGTGAGCGCCTTCCTGCCGGGCCCAACGCGGATGTCGACGTCCGTCACCTCACGCTCCCCGGTCGACCAGGCGGTGGAGCTGCCAGTAGCAGACAGCAAATCCCATCAGGATCAGGCAGAGGACCGCGGACAAAGAAGCGGCATAGCCAAAGTCGCCGCGCTGGTAGGCGACGTCGAAGATGTAGAGCGGCAGGGTCTTGGTTGCGTCCATCGGCCCCCCGCGGGTCATCATCCAGATGAGGTCGATGAAGTTGAACGTCCACAAGGCCCGCAGCAGCGTGGCGAGGACGATGGCGCTGGACACGAGCGGCAGGGTGATGTGCCAAAAGCGCCGCCAGCGCGATGCGCCGTCGATCTTGGCCGCCTCGTAGAGCACCCCGTCGATCGACTGAAGCGCCGCGAGCAGCACGATCGCGAAGAACGGGGCGCCGCGCCAGGCATTGGCGGCGAACAAGGTGAGCCATGCCGTCTCCGGATAGATGCCCCAGGCCACCGGATAGGCGACGAGCCCGGTCCGCATGAGCAGATCGTTGGCAAAGCCGATCGAGCCATCGAACAGCCAGAGCCAGATCGTCCCGGTCACGATGCCGGACACCGCCCATGGAGCCATCACGATCGTCCGGACGATGCCCCGGCCGCGGAACGACCTGGTTCAACAGGAGCGCCATGGCCAGGCCCAGCAGGAACTGCGGGATGACCGAGCCGATCACCCAGTAGACGGAGGCGCGCAAGGACGACCAGAAGACGGGATCGGTAAGTACCAGCACATAATTGCCGACGCCGACCCAGGTGGCGACGCGGGCCAGATAGGGCGAGAAGTCGTAGAAGCCCAGCGAAACGATGTAGGCGACGGGAACCACGACACCAGCCGCGACCAGAAGGGTGACCGGCGCCACGAGGATGTAAGGGAACAGTTGCGCCGGTATCCTGCTGCCGATCCCGTTCATCTTGACCTGCGGATCTGTGGACGTCACTGGCCGAAGCGGCCGGGAGATCCACGGCCGAGGGTCAAAGGTTCTTGTTGCGCAACTCGTTCAAGGCCGAAGCGATCTGCTCGAGATGCTGAGCCGCGGTCTGTCCACCCAGCAGGGTCTTCTGGATCTGCGGCGGACTGAACTGGCTCTGGAAGCTACCGTAGCCCGGGATGTAACGGGGATGGTAAACCAGCGACGGAGTGTCGCTCAGCATGGCCAGAATCGGTTCATAGATGGGCTTTTTCAGCCACTCCTGGTCCCATGTCCTGATATTGGTCGGAATAGCACCGTATTCGCGATTCCATGGTGCGTTGTTTTCCGGGCGAAGCAAGAACCGGATGAACTCCCATGCTGCTTCCTTGTTGGGCGAAGCAGCGTTCAGCGCAAAGCCATTGCCGGCGAAGTAGAAGTTCGAGCCGGTCGGTCCCGCCGGAGTCCTGGCGGTGCCGAGATTTTCCTCCCCCACGCCCTTGGCCATGATCGAGAGGAACGAGCCCCACCCGAAGTTCATGGCGACCTGGCCGGCGCTGAAGGCGCTGATCTGGTCCTGGAAGGTCCCGACCGCAGAGGCCGGCGGCGACACCTTGCTCTTCTGGTAGAGGTCGACCCATTGCTGCAGGCCGTCAGCGTGCTGCGGCGAGTTCAGGACGCAGCGGCCATTCGCATCGAAGAAGGTACGATTCACCCCGAGTCCGCCAGTCCCGATGGCCCAGGTAGTCCATTGCTGGAAACTCCACCCGTCGCCGCCCTCGACATAGTAGCCGAACTTGTTGTTCGAAGCGTCGGTCAGCTTCTCGGCATGTACACGGAACTCGTCGAGCGTGGCCGGCGGCTCGGTCAGTCCGGCCGCGGCAAAATGCTTCTTGTTGTAGAAGAGGGTAAAAGCTTCGACGACGAAGCCGATATAGTAGGCTGTATTATTGTACATCCGCGCGATGCCCATCGAGGCGGGCGTGATGTCCGCCTCGATCCCGGAGGCCTGGAGATAGGGCTCCAGGCTTTCCAGCCAGCCGCCGCCGGCCAGTTGCGCCAGCCAGATGTCGGAGATCGCCAGGCAGTCCGGGCCGGCTCCGCTGGTAAAGGCGGTCGTGAGCTTCGGGATCGCCTGCAGTTGCGGGACGATCTGGACCTCGACCTCGATCGAGTTGCTCTGCTCGTTGAAGCTTGCCGCCAGATCCCGGATACCCTTCTGGCCGTTCGCGAAGGGCCAAGCAAAGCTGATCCTGGTCTTGGCATTCTGCGCAAAGGAATGACGGCTGCGCATGATGGGCAGTGCTGCGGCACCGGCGGCGCCGGCCAGCAGGACGCGCCTCGCAACGCGAGTTCCGTCACTCATGCGCAACTTCCCTTCTGGGTTGTCCAAAACATCGCGGGCACGCCCCTGAGGACGACGCACTCCCGGTGCGATCTTATTACTCCGGATTCTACACGAAGCCAAGGTCTGTTCTTGACGACCCTCGGAAACGTGATGCGCGGTGGCCGGCTGGATTCATGGAGGACTGCCGGTCCGTCGTCCAGCAAAGCCCCGACCTCGAGTGCGGCCGCAGCGTCGCAAGCAAAGCGGCGCAGAAAACGGGCAAAGGACCGGTCAGAGCCTGCTGGCTGCGGCCGACCGGAAGTAATGCGGCCGGCCACTCGCTTCACGTCCGGTCAAATCGCTTCGATTGCGCGATTGGCATCATCCAAGGGAAGAGGCAGCCAATGCCGACGAACAACAAGATCCTGCGCCCGTCATCAGCCATCCTAGCCTGTGCCTGAGGATCAGGCGGGTCGAGCAGGCATACCCGGCGGACGGTCAACTGAACGAGAAGCTGCAGCAGGCTTGCCGTCACAATGACATGAACTGGAATTACTACATTCTATTTCCTGGGTGCTGAATTGATGTTGCAGGTGGTGCGGGCCGCCAGCTATGCGCGGGCGGCCTGGCTGCGTTCGCGGACGCATGATCCTCGGCTGCCCGGGCACGATGGCATCCGCTGCCTGTGCCGGGCCTCGGGCAGAAGGGGACGGAGCAAGGCCCGAGGAGGACGGTGACGAGGTCGGCGACATCGGTCCCGCCCCGAGCCAGCATGGACGCCAGTACCAGCTTCACAGGATGGCTGTGTTTGGATGCAAGGATACGAGCCCCATCCAGTGTCGGCACTGGTCATGCAGGCCCGCAGCGACGACCGCAGTTATCAGCCAAGCCCGCCATCCCGTGTCACCGGCAACGACCATGGCACCGCCTGGCCGGCCCCCAACACCACGGATACTACGCGCCCCTCATCCCCACAGCAGAAGTCCTCCCATGACAACGACCAAGAGCGCCGCCCTGTTCGAAGCCAACCAGGTTGGGTTCCAGATCGCCGGCAGGTGGCTCCTGCAGGATGTGACCCTCACCGTGTCGCCCGGCCGGGTCCTGGGCCTGATCGGGCATAACGGGTCGGGCAAGACGACGCTGATGAAGCTGCTGGCGCGGCAGCTCTCGCCGAGCAAGGGCATGATCCGCCTTGTCGGCGCGTCGCTCGACAGCTGGAAGGACCGTGCGTTCGCCCGCAAGGCCGCCTACTTCCCGCAATCGCCACCGGTGGCGCCGGGGCTGCTGGTGCGGGAGCTTGTAGCGCTCGGACGCTATCCCTGGCACGGGCCGCTCGGCCGCTTCTCCTCGAACGACCACGCCAAGGTCGACGAGGCCATGACCCTGGCACAGGTGGATGCCTTCGGCGACCGTGAAGTCGGCAGCCTTTCCGGTGGCGAGCGGCAGCGCGCCTGGCTGGCCATGCTGCTGGCCCATGACGCTGCCTGCCTCCTGCTGGACGAGCCGACCTCCGCCCTCGATGTGGCCCATCAGTTCGAGGTGCTGCGCCTGGTCCGCCAGCTCAGCCACAAGCGTGGCCTTGCAATCCTGCTGGTCCTCCACGACGTCAACCTGGCCGCGCGCTTCTGCGACGAGCTGGCGGCGCTGCGCCGGGGTCGCCTGCTGGCGCATGGTGCGACGAGGGAGCTGATGCGCGAGGACATGCTGGAGGCGGTCTATGGCCTGCCGATGGGAATCGTGCCGCACCCGGTGAGCGGGCAGCCGATGAGCTATGTTCCCTGACTGCCCCGCCTGGACCGTCGGCGGCGTGCGGCGTCACGGCTAACTGGTTGAGCAGATTGCATTTCTTCTAATTCCAGGGAAGGTCGGTTTGTCTTGGTCGCCCATGGAACGCGTGGTAACCGCGCGCCGTCGTGAACGGAACGGACGTGGCGCCATGCGGCGGATGTTGGCAGGTGCCGTGGTGGCATGGATGAGCGGCGGTGCGGCGCTGGCGATGGACCCGGCGCCGATCCGGCTGGAACTGAACCGCCTGGAGCCGGTCGAGCAGGGCTGCAGGGTCTATCTGGTCGTCGGCAACGAGGGCGCGGAAGCGCTGCAGAGCCTGAAGCTCGATCTTGTCCTGTTCCGCAGCGACGGCGTGATCGATCGGCGCCTGGCGTTGGAAACGGGCCCGCTGCGTGCCGCCAAGACCAGCGTCAAGCTGTTCGACCTGACCGACCTTCCTTGCGACGGGCTGGGCAGCATCCTGGTCAACGACGTCCTGGCCTGCGGAGCGTCCGGCGAGGCCGCCCACTGTTTTCCGCGGCTGGCGCTCGCGACCCGTACGCCGGCCGGCTTCAACAAGTGACCATGCGAGGCTGACCGTTGGACCCTGATCCCGCACCCGAGACCCTGCCTGTCGATCCGGCAGCTTCGGGCAACATCGACCCGGCGGCTCAGGCAGGACTTCCCGCCGAGGCTGTCACGGGCCATGCGGCACCGGATCTTTCGCCACTCTCCCTGTTCCTGCAGGCCGATCCGGTGGTGCAGGGCGTAATGATCCTGCTGGTGCTGGCCTCCGTCGCCTGCTGGGCGATCCTGATCGACAAGCTGTTCCGGATCGGTGCCCTGCGCCGCCAGGCGATCCGGCTGGAGCGGCATGCGGCACGCGGCGATGCCGCGGCACGGCCGGTCGGGAAGCTGGGGCCCATGGCCTCCAGCATGCTCGATGTCGGCCTGGCCGAGTGGCGCGAGCACGATCCCCGTGAGAGCCGGGCGGAATGGCGTACCCGAATCGAGCAGTCGATGCGCGAGGCGGCGGCGGATCACCTGCGCCAGGCCGAGCCGGGGCTGCCCATGCTCGCCACGATCGGCTCCATCTCTCCCTTCGTCGGCCTGCTGGGTACGGTCTGGGGCATCATGCACAGCTTTGCAGGCATCGCGGCCTCCAACGATACGAGCCTCGCGGTCGTGGCTCCCGGCATTGCCGAGGCATTGTTCGCCACGGCCATCGGCCTAATTGCCGCCATTCCGGCGGTCATGGCCTACAACAAGCTGACGACGGACCTGGGCCGGCTCGGCCAGCGGCTCGACCGCACGATCGCGAAGATCGGTGGCGAATTGACCCGCGAGCGGCACAACGCCGCCATGCTGCAGGCGGCCGAATAGATGGCGATCACGCCCGCCGGCGGCGGGGGCAGCGGCGGCTATCGTCCCCTGGCAGAGATCAACGTGACGCCGCTCGTCGACGTCATGCTGGTGCTGCTGATCGTGTTCATGGTGGCGGCACCGCTCATGATGGCGGGCGTGCCGGTGGATCTGCCCAAGACCGATGCGAAGCGGCTGGGCGAGCCCCAGGAGCCGCTGATCGTCAGCATCGACCGGACGGGTGCCGTGTTCGTCGGCGAGGACGATGTGCCGACGACCGAGCTTGGCCAGCGGCTCCAGGCGCTGGCGGGGGAAGATCCCGAGCGGATCATCTATGTGCGTGGCGACCGGTCGATCGCCTATGGCGAAGTGATGCGCCTGATGGGCACCATCTCGGGTGCAGGCTTCGCCAAGGTCCTGCTGATCGCGGAAGCCGCACCCACGGCCGCCGTCCAGGCGCGCTGAAGGAAGGGCGATGCAGGCAGCCCACCCCTGGGCCGTCGGTGGCTCGATCATGGCTCATGCGCTGGTAGGCGCCTGGCTCTGGCTGGCCCCGGAACCCGATCAGGCCGGCGCGGTGGCCATCGGCACCGGTGGACTGGCGGTGGCCATGGGTCCGGCCGGAAGCACGGCGGGTGCCACGGCGCCGACCGAACTGCCGACGGCCGACGCGATCGACGTCATCGAGGACGTCGCGACCGTCGAGGAAGAAGCACCAGCCGTCGAGGAGGCACCGGCGCCGGTGGAGGAGATGTCCGTCGTCGAGGCCGAGGAAGTTCCGGTGGATGCGGTGCCGAGCGAGACGGTGCCGCCGACCGAAGCCGCCGAAGCCGAGCCACCGCCTCCCGATGCGGTGCCGACGCAAGAAGTAGCAGCCGTCGAGCCGCCGGAGCCGGTGCAGGTAGAGGAAGTCGTGGCGGCCGAGCCCGTGGAGGCGCGTCCGGTCGCGCAGACGCCTCCTCCGCCGGCGCGCCGTCCTCCCAGGCCCCGTCCCCCGCGCCCGGAGCCGGTGGCCGAGCAGGAGGTTGCGAAGGCCGCACCGCCGCCGCCAGGTACGGGGAGCGGGTCCACCGGCAATACAGCGGCACCCGATGCCGGCAGCGGCGATGCCAGCCAGGGCGGCGGACAGGTCGGCGACTTGCAGAACTATTTCGCGCTCCTCTCGGCTTGGCTGGAGCGCCACAAGGAGTACCCGAGGCTCGCGCGCTCGCGCGGTCAGGAGGGAACGGTCCTGCTGCGCTTCACGATCGACCGGTCCGGCCGGCTGCTGGGCTGGAAGATCGTGGAAGGCTCGGGCTACGCCATCCTGGACCGCGAGGTCGGCACGATGCTGGAACGTGCCCAGCCTATGCCGGCCATGCCCGAGGAGGTCAGGATGGCGCGCCTGGACGTGACGGTACCGATCCGCTTCGGGCTGCGCTGACAGTAACCGCCAAGTATAATTCCCGCGTCAAACCTCATGGTCTCGCGTATATCGTAGGCAACCGGTCAGCCATTGCGCTGCGGAAGGGGAGGACGACATGCTGGCGACGCTGGAAACCTGGGCACGGCGCGTATGGGTCGAGCGGGACCTTTCCGCGGTCGACGAACTGCGATCTCCGGATGCCTGTTCCCATGGGCTGGGCATGCAGGCCCTGCTGGGGCCCGAGCAGTTCAAGGCGTTCCACCGCAGCCTGTGCACGCTACTGCGCGACACGAACCTCGTGATCGACCATCACATGCAGAAGGACGATTGGCTGGCGACGCTGTGCACCTTCACCGGACGGGCCGCCGATGGACGCGAGGTTGCCATGAACGGCGCGATCCATGTCCGCATCGTCGACGGGAAGATCGTGGAAGCCTACAACCACTTCGACTTCCTGGGCCTGTTCGTCCAGCTGGGACTGCTGCCGCCCGATACCTTCAGCCGTTGCATGAACGGCGAGCCGGTCATGGGTCATTCCTGAGGCACGGGCCTTCGCTGCCGTCCTGCACAGTAAAACCATGGCTCGCTTCAGATGAGGATGGACAAGAACATATTGCCCATCTGTGAACCGGTGCCAATTCAGACCGAACAGTTTATGCTGAACCCGAACCGTGGCACGGAACAGCCGCAGTCGAGGGAGGAACGGCATGCTGGACACGCTGGAAACCTGGGCACATCGGGTATGGGTCGAACGTGATCCCGCCGCCATCGACGAGATGTGCACGTCCGAGAGCTGCTGGCATGGCCTGGGCCGGCAACCGCTGGTGGGTGCGGAGGCGTACAAGGCCTTTCACCAGCATCTTTGTCGGCTGCTCCAGGAGACCCGGCTCGAGGTGAACCATTATGTCGAGCAGGACGGGTGGATGGCGGCGCTATGCACCTTTACCGGGCGGATGTCGGACGGGCGGCAGGCGACCGCGAAAGGTGCCATCCATGCCCGTGTCGCCGATGGGAAGGTCCTGGAAGCCTACAACTATTTCGACTTCCTGGGCTTCTTCATGCAGCTGGGCCTGCTCCCGCCGGACACCCTGGATCGCTGCATGAAGGGCGAGCCTGTCGGAACGCAGGGCTGACGGCGGCGGATGGCCGCCGCCAGCATGCTTCAGCTCACTTCAGGAACAGGCCGAAGCTGCGCAGCGCGATCACGTGGTTCAGGGACCAGGGACCGGAGCCCGGAAGGTTGCCGCCCTGCTGGATCGAGAGGAAGATGCCGCTGACCTTCTTGGCACTGCTGGTTCGCGGCATCAGCGGATAGAGCTCGGACCGGCCGTTATTGTCCGCGTCGAATGAAAACATGTCCTTCTTGCTGAACGACTGCAGCAGGGCATTGTCGCTCTTGCGGTACAGCCAGACCTTGCTGGTGGCACCGGAATACTCGTTCTTGGACGAGTCGTAGTTCGTGTTCAGGTTGATCTCGTGCTCGAACCTGTACCAGACCCCGCGCTTGATGACCTGCAACGCTCCCTTCGGGTCCTGGGCGTGCATCTCGGTGAGGAACTCGTTGTTCGAGCTGCTTCCGTCCGACGAGCAGTTGTAGCCGAACATATCGTTCTTGAAATTGTTCATCAGCTTGGTCGTGGCGACTTCCGACGACCCGCCGGCATCGGTGAATCCCAGCCGCGTGGAGAAGGTGGCACCCGTGTTCTTCAGGCGGTTGCGCCCCTGACACAGATGGTCGTTGGGCGGGCTCGTCCTTGGCGGCGTGTTGGTCAGGCCCGGTAGCTTGCCGTCCACCTTCTTGAAGTCGAAGTTGCTGGAAAACATCACCTCATAGGTGAGGCAGGCATACTGTCCAAGGCTGCTGTTCATCTTGGCCGTGTCGAGGATGGCCCAGCCACTGTGGTGCCCGAGCGACGACACGTTGATCCGCCCGCTGGGGATACCCAGGCAGATCGCCGACTCCTTGCCGTCGACGACGCACTCGGAAAGGTTCTTCCGGTTGAGCCAGGTCGGGATGCCCCAGCTCGTGCTGGCCGAGGGAACCCAGGAACCAGCCAACTTTCGCCCGTACCCGCTGGACGTGCTGGTGCCGAAGATATTCTTCCAGTGGTCGTCGAAGTAGGACTGGTAGATCAGGTCGCCCGACGAGTTCCTGGCATAGTTGAGCGACACGATGTTGCCCGACGTCTTCCGTTTGCTCAACGGCAGGTGGCTCAGCACCGTCGACACGCTCGGCTCCTTGGTTTCCCAAAACTTGTTGCCGGTCTGATACTTGCCACCGCAGTAGCCTAAGTGGGTAGCAGATGCCGGCGATGAAATCATTGACCCTGAAAATACGGCAAGCGCCATCGTTACCGCGAACGCAGTTGAACGCATCGACATCACTGTTGACCTTCCCCAGTCAGAGAAGACATTACGCTTCGTTAAGCTAATGCCCCGGATCAACCACGCCTTTACGGCAGTGGCGTTGCCAGTGGGGATAGTCAAAGTGGTAGGCCAATTGTCAGTTGCGCAAAATAGCGCACCATTACTGCGGAAAACTTTTATTTTTCCGGATTCCCTATAGCATCAAATAACCATGAAATTTTATACATTCTTTAACTGTAAAACGTGCCCAGGCGCAGAGTCGGGATAAGCCCAGGATATATCAGTGATATTGGCGGGAACGGATCGCCAGGGACGGACGTCTACCGGAGGCTGAGGGCACCAATCTGGCCGTTTGGCAGCCTCGTGGGAGGTTCCACCTGGCCTTCGTCATCACGCTGGTTTTGGTTGGCCAGTCGATTTTTGTGGCGGATTGGCCACAGCCAAAAATGGCCATCCCCGCGCTGTCGACCAGGACGAAGGCGTCCCAACCTGTCCGGCTGTTCATGATCACGAGCAGCCGAGTCAGGAGCCTGTACATTTCCCGTTACCGGGTCGGCCTTGCGGCGCCACCAGCGCAGGATGGGGAACGACCGGCCGCCGGAAAACCGGCCGCCGGCGAGTTCACCGCTTCAGGATGATGTAGATCGCGTGGATGATGCCCGGGATGTAGCCGAGCAGGGTCAACAGGATGTTGAGCCAGAACTGCAGGCCGATGCCGACCTGCAGGAAGACGCCGAGTGGCGGAAGAAGAATGGCGATCAGGATGCGCACTACGTCCAATTCGGTCTCCTATCGTCCATCGGGTGCGAGCGAGGACGATGCAGTGTAGTGAAGGAACCCGGCGTCCGTGGCTCGTCGCCTTCTCAGTCCTCGGCGTCGTCGGCCGCGTCTGACATCGCGTCGCCGCCTTCAGAGAGATCCTCGCCAGCACCGCCCAACGTGTTGCAGGCAGAAAGCGTGAGGCTGCCGGAAGCCAGCAGAGCGAGTGCCAACAGCAAGCGCAGGGTGGACATGAACTCTCTCCAATGAATGCGGATCGACAGGGTAGTAGCGGATGAACCGATAGACGGTTCCCGTGCTGTCCATTGCTGACCGTCTCGGCTTCCGTTCGGGCCTCAGGGGCAAGCCGCCACCAGGGCGGCCGATGGCGCAGGCGACATTTTTCTTCCGACGCCTGTCGATCCGGCGGGCCGTTCTTCGTCGTGACGAAGAGGAGGAACATGGCCGCCGCGGATGCCGCCATTGC
The DNA here is from genome assembly GCF_036263595.1 of Geminicoccus sp. Taxonomy (NCBI): domain Bacteria; kingdom Pseudomonadati; phylum Pseudomonadota; class Alphaproteobacteria; order Geminicoccales; family Geminicoccaceae; genus Geminicoccus; species Geminicoccus sp. Next base: position 19,181 of record NZ_DATAGQ010000025.1, read on the forward strand.
TTCCTTCACCTTATTCAGGAGAAGAGATGATGCGGTTCATGATGCTGATGATCCCGAAGGGCTACGAGACGGCCGAGCCGGGCACCGTCCCGGATGTCGAGGCCGTCGCGGCCATGATGAGGTACAACGAGGAGTTGCAGAAGGCGGGCGTGCTGCTGGCCCTGGACGGCCTGCATCCGCCGTCGATGGGAGCAAGGGTCAGCTTTGCCGGCGGCAGGCCGAAGGTGACGGACGGCCCGTTCGCTGAAGCGAAGGAGGTCGTGGGCGGGTACTGGATGATCCAGGTATCGTCGCGCGACGAGGCGATCCAGTGGGCCTCGCGCTGCCCCGCCTCCGACAACGAGATCATCGAGGTCCGCCAGGTCCAGGAGATGTCCGACTTTCCTGCCGACGTGCAGGAGGCGGCGTCGGGGCTGCCGGGCATGCAGGACCAGGCAGGACAGCCGCGGCAGCGATAGGCTACCGTCGCCCGTTGCATCGCCGGGACCGCAATGCTCTGATCGGTGGCTGTGAAGGCCACCGACATCCAGCGCACCATCGAGGCCGTCTGGCGGATCGAGCAGGCCCGGCTGATCGCCGGGCTCATGCGGCTCGTGCGCGATGTCGGCCTCGCCGAGGAACTGGCGCAGGAGGCGCTGGTCATGGCCCTCGAGCGCTGGCCGGCCACCGGCCTTCCCGAGCGCCCGGGTGCCTGGCTCATGGCCACGGCCAAGCATCGCGCGATCGACCTGTTCCGCAGTCGCTCCCTCCAGCACCGCAAGCATGCCGAGCTGGAGCGCGAGGTCGAGATCCTCCAGGAGATGGAGGGCATGGAAAGGGGCGAGGCCCTCGACGACGATATCGGCGACGACCTCCTTCGCCTCGTCTTCACGGCCTGCCATCCCGTGCTGCCGCCGGACGCACGAGTGGCCCTGACCCTGCGCCTGCTCTGCGGCCTCTCCACGGCAGAGATCGCTCGCGCGTTCCTGACAGCGGAGCCGACGATCGCGCAGCGGATCGTCCGGGCCAAGCGCACACTCAAGGAAGCGGGGGTGCCGTTTGAGACGCCACGAGGGTGGGATCGGACGGAGCGGCTCCAGTCAGTCCTGGAGGTCGTCTACCTCGTGTTCAATGAAGGCTATGCGGCCACGGCCGGCGAGGACTGGATGCGCCCTGCTTTGTGCGAGGAAGCGCTGCGCCTTGGCCGCATCTTGGTCGGCCTGGTGCCGGACGAGGCGGAGGCACACGGCCTCCTGGCGCTGATGGAGATCCAGGCATCGCGCGCCAAGGCACGGACCGGGCCTGACGGCGAGCCGATCCTGCTCCTGGAGCAGGACCGCTCACGCTGGGACCATCTGCTCATCCGGCGAGGGCTGACGGCCCTGGAACGTGCGGAGGCCCTGTCGAAGCGGCTGGGTACATACGGGCTTCAGGCCGCCATTGCGGCTTGCCATGCGCGGGCGCGGACGGCTGCCGAGACCGATTGGATCCGCATCGCGGCCCTGTACGCCGCCCTGGCGCAGCTGGCCCCCTCGCCGGTCGTGGAACTGAACCGCGCCGTCGCGGTCGCGATGGCGTTCGGGCCGGAGGCGGGACTGGCGCTGGTGGACGAGCTTGCCGCCGAGCCGATGCTGGAGGACTACCACCTCCTGCCGAGCGTCCGGGGCAACCTGCTCCAGCAGCTCGGGCGGCTCGCCGAGGCAGCAGCGGCCTTCGAGCAAGCGGCGGGCCTTGCCCGCAACGCGCGGGAACGCAAGCTGCTGCTGGACCGCGCGTCCGCCTGCGGGCAGGCACGGGATGGTCAGGCCTGAGGCTTGTTCCGGTCGGCCGGCGGCTCGTCGTCATCGTCGTCGAGGATGCGCCAGGCGGCTCCTTCCAGGTCCTCGTACTGGTTGCTGCGCAGGCACCAGATGAAGGCGATGACGCCGAGCCCGCCCAGGATCAGGGCGATCGGGATGAGGAAGCCGATGATGTTCATCGGCCCCGGCTTCTCGCCAGGCGCAGCGCGTTGCCGACGACCAGCAGCGACGAGCTGGACATGGTCACCGCGGCGATCAGCGGCGTCACCAGGCCCAACATGGCCAGCGGCACGGCCAGGACATTGTAGCCGATCGACATGACCATGTTCTGCTTCACGAGCCGCTCGGCCTGCCTCGCCACCGTCAGCAGCTCGACCACCGCACCCAGGCGCTGTCCCTGGAACACGGCATCGGCGGCCGTCTGGCTGATGTCGGCGGCCGTGGACGGCGAGGCCGAGACGTGGGCGGCGGCCAGCGCCGGCGCATCGTTCAGGCCATCGCCTACCATCAGCACATGCCGGCCGGCGCGCTTGAGGGCTTCGAGATGGGCGGTCTTGCCCGCGGGCATCACCGCGGCCCGCCAGGTCTCGATCCCGAGGTCCAGCGCCACCCCGGCCGCCACGTCCTCCCGATCACCCGACAGCAGTTCGACTTGGTAGCCCTGCTGGCGCAGCTTGCGGACGGTGGCGGCGGCATCGATGCGCAGCTGGTCCTCGAACCGGAAGACGACCGGCGGACGGCCCGGCCGGGCCAGCCAGATCTCGGGCAGCGGCGTATGCGGCGCCTGGTCTTCTTCGATACCACCCACCGCCCAGCTGCGCTGCCCCAGGCGCACCTCGCCCTCGGGCGTCTGCAGCACGAGGCCGCAGCCCGGGACCTCGCGCACGCCGGCCCGGAGTGGCATGTCGGGGCAGGCCGCGACCAATCCACGTGCCAGGACGTGGCGACTGCCGGCCGCCATGGCGGCCGCGAGCTCCAGCGCCTCGCGCGGCAGCTTGTCCCGGTCGACCAGCTCCGGCCGTCCGATGGTCAGGGTGCCGGTCTTGTCGAAGACCACCGTATCCACCGCGGCCAGGCGCTCCAGGGCCGTTGCGGACTTCAGGAGCACGCCGGCCCGCATCAGCCGGCCACTGGCGATCACCTGGACGGCTGGCACGGCCAGCCCCAGGGCGCAGGGGCAGGTGATGATGAGCACGGCCACCGCATGGAGGAGCCCGACCTGCCAGGACACGCCCATGACGAGCGTCCAGGCGAGAAAGGTCGCGAGCGCCAGGACATGGACCACCGGCGCGTAGAGCCGGGCCACCCGGTCGGCCAGTGCCACGTAGCGGCCGCGGCGCTGCTCGGCCATCTCCATGAGCCGGCCGATCTCGCTGAGCAGGGTCTGCTCGCCGACCGCCAGCGCCTCGACATGCAGCAGGCCGTCAAGGTTCAGGGTGCCGGCATAGACGCGGTCGCCCGTCCCTACCTGCGCCGGCATCGACTCGCCCGTCACCAGGCTGTTGTCGAGGCTGGACGCTCCCATGGCGACGCGACCGTCGACGCCGATCCGCTCGCCCGGTGCCACCAGGATCATGGCACCCGGCCGGACCTGATCGGCCGGCAGGGACGAGCGGGTGCCATCGGGGGCCAGCACGGTGACGGTGGCGGTCCGCAGCAGCATCAGGCGCTCGACCGCGGCGCGCGCATGGCCCCGTGCCCGGCTGTCCAGGTATCGGCCTACCAGGAGGAAGAAGAGGAGCGTCACCGCGCTGTCGAAATAGGCGTAGGGCGCGTGGCGGATGGTCTCCGACAGGCTCATCGCGCAGGCCAGCAGCACGCCCACCGAGATCGGCACGTCCATGTTGGTCGTGCCGGCACGCAGGGCGCGCCAGGCGGAGGTGAAGAACGGACGGCCGGCATAGGCCACGGTCGGCAGGGCGATCAGCGCGGAGAGCCAGTGCAGGAGGCCGCGCGTGCCGGGCCCCATGCCCATCGAATGCCCGGCCCAGACCGAGATCGACAGGATCATCACGTTGGAGGCGGCGAACCCGGCGATGGCCATGCAGCGGAGCAGGTCCTGCTCGCGCGCCAGGTCCTTGCCGGCCAGCCGCTCCGGGTCGAAGGCGACCGCCCGGTACCCCAGCTGCTCCAGGGCGGCATGGAGCGCCACGCCCTCGTCGCGTGCACCGGTCCAGGCGACGTGGAGCCGCCGGGTGGACAGGTTCAGCCTTGCCGACCGTACGCCGTCATAGCGCAGCAGCGTGCGCTCGATCCTGGAAATGCAGGCGCCGCAATGCGCCCCTTCCACCATCAGGTCGAGCGACCAGGATCCGTCCGGGTGCCGGCGAATGAACGGAAGGATGTCGTCGGGCCGGGTCGGCTGGATTTCGATCTGGCCGCCTGCGGTCAGCCCGGCGGTGATGACACTCATTGCACCAGCAGTCGTTCACGTCGTTGGTAGGAGGCGTCGTCGGTACGTGCGGCCAGATAGGCATCCCACAGGCCCGCTGCCGGAAAGTCCAGGTCAACCTGATACAGGCCGCTGCCGACGCGGGTGAGAAAGACGCGGAAGTCGCTTCCCTGCTGGGTCGGGCGGAACATGACCGCCTCGACCTGTGCACCGCTGATCGGCTGGCCCGCCGAATCCTGCAGGCGGAACGACAGCTTGCCCGCGGCCGGCTCGGCCTGAACGAATTCGACCTCTCCCGTCCAGCCAAGCTTCGCCTGCGCGCGCGCCTCTTCGAGCGTCTGGTTGTAGGTCAGGCCCCGCTCGTAGGCACCCTCCACCGCCATGCCGGTGAAGGTCTGCACGGCCGTCATGATCATGAAGCCGTTGACCAGGAACACGATCGCCGCGAAGGCAGCGAGTGCCGTGAGCGCGATGCGACGGCTGCGCTGCTCCTGGCGGGACGTGGCAGGACGGGCCTGGGCCGCCATGCGACCATGGTCGGGCATGGTGATCCCTCGGTGGGCGTTCATGAATGCCGACCCCGGAAGATGCTCTCGGTCCGGACGATCTCGTCCGTGTCGACGTTGCGCAGCACGAAGCCAATCTCCATCGACGGCTCGTGCACGACCGAGTGTGGCAGGATGACGAACAGGCGGACGGTGGTCACGCCATCCGGATCGGCGGTCACCACCGGCGGCAGGGCCCGGTCCTCGGTGTCGCCGATCAGTCGGTAGCGGGCCGGGAAGCCCACCACGCCCAGCTCGAACCGGCTCGCCGCATGCTCGGTGTTGCGGATCTTCAGGCTGTACCCGTTGCGGATGCTGCCGTCGGAAAGCTGCACGAACAGCGGTGCCGGGTCGTGCAGGGCGTCGACGCTGGCGTTCGAGCGGAGCGCGAACACGCCGGACATGAAGACGGCGACCGCCACGAACAGGCCCGCATAGACAGCCGTGCGTGGCCGCACCAGGCGCCACAGGCCGGGCTTGCCCGCCGCGTTGAGCTGCTGGTTGCGGGCGCTGTCCCACGAGATCAGGAAGGGCGGCCGGTCGACCTTGGCCATCACCTCGTTGCAGGCGTCGATGCAAAGGCCACAGCCGATGCAGTCGAGCTGCAGGCCCTTGCGGATGTCGACGCCGGTCGGGCAGACCATGAAGCACTGGTGGCAGTCGATGCAGTCGCCCCTGCCCTCCCAGCTCTCGCCGCGCTTGTGCGGGCCGCGCGGCTCGCCACGCCAGTCGCGATAGGTGACGGTCAGGCTGTCCTGGTCGAGCAGGCCGCCCTGGATGCGCGGCCAGGGGCACATGTTGTTGCAGACCGTTTCCCGTGCCCAGCCGGCGAGCAGGTAGGTGGTGAGCGTGAACAGGCCGAAGAAGAAATAGGTGACGCCGCCGGCCTGGCCGGTCGGCAACTGGCGAAGCAGGGTCGGCGCGTCGTTGAAGTACATCACGAACGCGCCGCCGGTCAGCATGGCGATGAGCAGCCAGACGGCATGCTTGGCAACCTTTAGGGCGATCTTCCCGGTCGAGTTGGGCTGGGCGTCGAGCTTCATCCGCTCGCGCCGGTCCCCCTCGATCCGCCGCTCCACCCACATGAACAGGTCGGTCCAGACCGTCTGCGGGCAGGCATAGCCGCACCAGATCCGGCCGAACAGGCTGGTCGCGAGGAACAATCCCAGGGCCGCCAGGATCAGCAGGCCGGTCGCATAGTAGATCTCCTGCGGCCAGATCTCGATCCCGAACAGGTAGATCCGCTGGCGGATGAAATCGAACAGCAGGGCCTGGTCCGGCGCATCCGGGCCCCGGTCCCATCGGATCCAGGGCAGGATGTAGTAGATGCCCAGCAGGACGCACAGTGCCGCCCACTTGATCGTGCGGAACTGCCCGCGCACGGAGCGCGGGTAGATCTTTCCGTTTGCGGAGGAAGGCTCCTTGCGCTTGCGCTTCGGGAGGACCCGCTCGGCGGCCGGATCGGCGAGATCCAGCCCCTGAGCGGCCTCACGCTGCGCCGCGATGCCTTGTGTCGCCATGATTCCAGGGGTCCGTTACTGACCGCCACCCAGGGAGTGGACGTAGAGCACCAGCATCTTGATGGTGGCGTCGTCCAGCCGCTCGCCAAAGGCCGGCATCACGCCCAGCTTCGGGCGGTAGATCTGGTTGAAGACGCTGTTGCGGTCGCCGCCATAAAGCCAGATCGCGTCGTTCAGCCTGGGGCCGCCCAGTTCCTGCAGTCCCGCGCCTCCCTCGCCATGGCAGGCTGCGCAGTTCTCCGCATAGAGCGTGGCACCGCGCTCGGCGGCCTCGGCACTGCGGCTGCGACCGGTCAGCGAGAGGACGTATTCCGTCACATCCTGGATCTGCTCGCGCGTCAGGATCTGATCGGCGCCGAAATTTGGCATGATGTTGTCGCGGGCCTCGTCGCCGCCATTACGGATGCCGTGGCGGATCGTGTACTCGATCTGCTCGGGCGTGCCGCCCCAGATCCAGTTGTCGTCGGCCAGTGACGGGAAGAAGCCCTGGCCGGCCCCACCCAGCGCATGGCACTGCGCGCAGTTGTTGTTGAAGGCGACCTGACCACCGCGCAGCGCGTAGTTCATCAGGCCCGGGTCCGACTGGATGCCGGCGAGCTCAGCAGCACCGATCGCGCCGACCAGCGGTGCCCTCGCCTCCTCGGCCCGCGCGACGTCCTCCGCCACGACCTCGCGCTGGTCATAGCCCAACACGCCGCGCCAAGTGCCGAACGGCGTCGGCCAGGATGGATACAGGACCATCCACAAGGCGGCGAACAGGATGGTCCCGATGAAGGTGAGCACCCACCAGCGCGGCGGCGGGTAGTCCAGTTCGCGGATCCCGTCCCATTCCAGATGCTCGAGACTGTCGCCGAACGCGATCTTGTCCTGGACGTCCTTGATCTCGCGGGTCGCCTGCATCCCCTCATGCGTGACGGGGCGGCCCGGGTCGAGACGGTCAGTCATGGCAGGGGCTCCCCATCGTCCTTGAACGGAATCTGCCCGTGCCGCTCCAGCTCGTCGCGGCGCTTGGGCCAGTAGATCCAGGCGACGCCGGCCACGAAGACGAGGAACAGCCAGAGCAGCCAGAGCGAGCGGATCCAGACATAAACTTCCGACATGGTCTTGGTCCTATCGACCTCATTGCGTCAGGTCCTCGATCCGCACGTCGGTGAAGTCCACCATCCGGCCGAGGATCTGCAGATAGGCCACCAGCGCGTCCATCTCGCTGACGTTGGCCGGGTTGCCGTCGAGGTTGCCAACGGCCGCTTTCGGGTAGCGCGCGAGGAAATCGGTCGTATCCGCATTCGGGTCGGACTGGGCCAGAAGGTCCGCACGCGCGCTCGTGATCATGTCGTCGCTGTAGGGGACGCCGACGGCCCGGTTGGCGCGCAGATGATCGGCGATGTCGTCCGGGTCGATCCGCTTGTCCAGGAGGAAGGCATAGCTCGGCATGACCGAGGCCGGGACGAGTGCCTGCGGGTCGACCAGATGCTCGACATGCCACTCGTTCGAGTAGCGCCCGCCGACCCGCGCCAGGTCCGGGCCGGTACGCTTGCTGCCCCACTGGAACGGGTGGTCGTACATGCTCTCGGCAGCCAGGCTGTAATGGCCGTAGCGCTCGACCTCGTCGCGCAGCGGCCGGATCTGCTGGCTGTGGCAGGCGTAGCAGCCCTCCCGGATATAGATGTTGCGGCCGGCCAGCTCGAGCGGGGTGTACGGACGCACGCCCTGCACCCGTTCAATGGTGTTCTCGATCGCGAACAACGGCACGATCTGCACGATGCCACCTACCGAGACGGTCAGCAGGATGAAGATCGCGAGGATGAAGGCCCGCTGCTCGGCGAACTGATGGAGACGGTAGAACATGACTGGATCGTCTCCTTACTCGGCCGCGACCGGCGGTGCGGCCAGGCTGGTGTCCCGTGACTCCTGGCGCACGTCGCCGCGGATCGTCCGCCAGAAATTGTAGGCCATGACGAGGCCGCCGATCAGGAAGAGCACCCCGCCCAGCGCGCGGATCACGTAGTAGGGATGCATCGCGGCGACGGTCTCGATGAACGAGTACTGCAGGAAGCCGAGCTGGTCGTAGGACCGCCACATCAGGCCCTGCATGATGCCGGAGACCCACATCGCGGTGATGTAGAGGACGATGCCGAGGGTCGCGATCCAGAAATGCACCTCGACCAGCCGGTTCGAGTAGAGCTGCTGGCGGCGCCAGAGCTTGGGCACCAGGAAGTAGAGGGCGCCGAAGGAGATGAAGGCGACCCAGCCAAGCGCACCTGAATGGACGTGGCCGACGGTCCAGTCGGTATAGTGGCTGAGCGAGTTGACCTGCCGGATACCCATGAGCGGGCCTTCCAGCGTGCTCATGCCGTAGAAGGCGACCGCCACGGCCATGAACCGGATGACCGGATCGGTGCGCAGCTTGTCCCAGGCACCTGACAGGGTCATCACGCCGTTCACCGCACTGCCCCAGGACGGCATCCAGAGCATGATCGTGAAGGTCATGCCGAGGACCTGGGTCCAGTCGGGGAGCGAGGTGTAGTGCAGGTGGTGCGGGCCCGCCCACATGTAGAGGAAGATCAGCGCCCAGAAATTGATGATGGAGAGCCGGTAGGACCAGATCGGGCGGTTCGCCTGCTTGGGCAGGAAGTAGTACATCATGCCCAGGAAGCCGGCCGTCAGGAAGAAGCCGACCGCGTTATGGCCGTACCACCACTGCGCCATCGCATCCTGCACGCCGGCAAAGGCTGAGTAGCTCTTGGCGCCGAAGAAGCTGACCGGCACCGCCATGTTGTTGACGAGGTGCAGGATGGCGATCGTGATGATGAAAGCCAGGTAGTACCAGTTGGCCACATAGATGTGCGGCTCGGTCCTCTTGAGGATCGTGCCGATGAAGACCGCCAGGTACACGACCCAGACGATCGTCAGCCACAGGTCCACATACCACTCGGGCTCCGCGTACTCCTTGCTCTGGGTGATGCCCAGAACATAGCCCGACGCCGCCAGCACGATGAAGAGCTGGTAGCCCCAGAACACGAAGTTCGCGAGATAGTCGCCGCCCCACAGCCGTGTCCGGCAGGTGCGCTGCACGACGTAGAGCGAGGTGCCGATCAGGGCATTGCCGCCGAACGCGAAGATCACGGCGGAGGTGTGGACCGGCCGCAACCGGCCGAACGTCGTCCATTCGCTGCCCAGGTTGAGCGCGGGATACGCCAGCTGGAACGCGATCAGCACACCCATTGAAAAGCCGACGATGCCCCAGAAGGTCGCTGCGATGACGAAGAGCCGAACGACGTCTTCATCGTAGCGGGAACCTATGGGACGATCCATGGGCGAGGCCAAGACAGTAGCCATAGTATAGTTCACCCGGTTCTCGGCAGCCCGATCTGCCACCTTGAGACTTTCAACATGAGAAAAGCAATAATATTCATGTCGGCAAGACGCTTATCTCACCACCTACGCAGAAGTATGTTGCATATTTGTTCAAGATAGGTATAGTCCTATTGCAATCTTCTTGCTATGAACGCCGACAGACTCGACGTTACATGGAGAAACCAGTTGCCGGAAGTTATTCCATCTTTCGATGTCCGCGTGCCGGACATCCGGAGGGTCGGCCTGGACCGCCCGTGGGAATGGCTGGCCGCCGGCTGGCGCGACTTCCTGCGGGCGCCGGCCATCAGCATGACGTTCGGGCTGATCCTGGCACTCGCCGGCGCCCTGCTGTCCGTGGGATTGTGGATGGCGGGCATGGTGTACCTCGTCCTGCCGCTCGCCGCGGGCTTCATGATCGTGGGTCCCTTCATGGGCCTGGCCTTCTACGAGGTCAGCAGGCGGCGCGCGTCCGGCGAGCCGATCACGTTCGGCGCGATCGCCTTCGCCATCACGCGCAACCCCAGGCATTTCGGAGTCATGGGCTTCATCCTGCTGCTGATCCTGCTCACCTGGATCCGGATCGGCGCGATGATCTTCATGCTGTACTGGGGCATGGACCCGCCGCCGCTGCACGACCTCATCGTGAACACCTTCCTGCGGCCGGAAAGCCTGCCCTTCCTGGTGCTGGGCACGGCGGTGGGCGCAGTGTTCGCCGGCCTTACCTTCGCCGTCTCCGTCGTCTCGATCCCGATGATGCTGGACCGCAAGGTGGACGTCCTCACGGCCGTCGTGACGAGCGTGCGGGTGGTCCGGCACAACCCGCTGGTCATGCTGTTCTGGGCGGCCCTGATCGCCGGCTTCGTCGGCGTCGGCATCGCGACGGTCTTCCTCGGGCTGATCGTCACCCTGCCGCTGATCGGCCATGCCACCTGGCATGCGTACAAGGACCTCGTACTGGCCGGGACGAGCGCGATGCCGGCCGGTGCGCGGGACGATGTCATGGCGTCAGGCTTCATCGCTAGGCCACGTACCAGGTGATCGGGCGGTAGCAGCACATCACGGGCGGTCGTCACCACGGGTGGCGCCGCCCCGATGGAACACGCCGATGATCATGGCGATGCCGAACAGCATCAACGCCCAGCCGAACAGGGCGAAGGCCCCATCCTGGGCGCGGCTTGCGAGCGCCAGGCCCAACAACGAGACCAGGCTCATCAGCGCGGTGACGACCCAAGGTGCTGTGTCGATCATGAGTGTCCCCAGAAGTGGGTGTGGATCCGGCTGGACGCAGCGAGCATCGGAACTTTCGGCCTGTCCCGACGACGCAGCAAGGCACCGTCACCGCGGCCACGCTGGCGCGACACGCTACTGCAACGCGGCAAGAACACATTGATTTGAATCAACGCGGCGCACGTCTTCCCGCGAGATCGGCCGCAGGAAGGCACACCCGGATGGGTGAGCATCGTCCGACGGCACGCTGAGCCGGCTGGTCCCGGGCATCGTGGGACACATGCTGCCTTTCCGCGTCGGTCGACACATCCCTGCGCCACCTGCCTCCCCGCCTGACCGTGAGCGATGCTCGTCACTGCAACTACATGATCACGGCCGGAAGTGAGCACGTCAAATGAAAGACGCTGTCACCTGGAGAGGCGATAATATTGGTAGAATTTGAGGAAATTATCCCACGATTCTTGCACTGGACGATCTTGCGAGACGCCACGGCGATCGATCGGAAGGGATCCCCGGCAGTCCCCGGGGATCCAGTCGCCTAACCTCCGCTCAGGAGCGGCCGCGTCTGCGATCGATGGTGGCGGGCTCATCCACCGCCAGCGTCTCCTGGTCGAGCGAGCCTGTCAGCACGACGCCATAGACCTGCCCCGCCCGCTCGACCGTCTCGAACCCGTCGATCACGTCCTTGAGGACCTTGGCGGGTGAGCGCTCGAAGGGATGGCCGTATCCGCCGCCGGAGGTGTGGTGGCCGCGGATGCGCTCGCCCTTCACGAGCTTGTCGACGACGATGTTGGGAAGCTCCTTCTCGGATCCATCGGCCGCGATCTTGAAATGCTTCGCGGTGACGCCGTCCCCGCCGCCGCGCACCCCCTTGGGCGGGTAATGCGTGCCGTCGCAGGGCCAGAGCACGTCCATCGGCAGCTCCTTCGGCCCGTATTCGAACTCCAGCGCCGGCGCACCGCGCTGGCGGCCGGCACCGGCGGTGCCGGCCTTGAGGCGCATGTAGCGGACCTCGATCGGGTGCTTCAGCTCGTCGATCTCGATGGAATCCCGGTACATCAGGCCGGCGATAACCGGGATCCCGTAGGTGGGCCAGCCATCGGCGGAGGGTGCGCCCGGGCCGCCGGAGCTGCCCAGATGGAGCTGGTTGATGTAGCGCCCGTCCTCGTAGCGATGGTCCTTGCCCGACACGACCGCCATCCCGCCGCCGAGCCCGATCCCGCCCTCAGCCAGGCCCCAGCCATCGCCGATCTGCGCCATGGCGGACTGGGTGAGGTTGACCAGCCGGTCAGCGACGTTGGTGGTGGCGACGGAGCAACTATGCGGGAATTTCGGCCGGCCGCAGACCGCACCGTCGCGCAGGAGGACCTTGATGCGTCGGAACGAGCCGGAGTTGCGGGGGATCGTCGGGTCGATCGAGTTGAACACGCCGGCGATGCTGGCGGCGGTGGCACAGGCCTCGCTCTCGTTGAAGCCGCAATCGACATTGTCGACATTGTCGAGCAGGTCCAGCTCGACCATTGCCTCATCAGGATCGATCGAGACCTTCACCTTCAGCGGAATGCCCTCGGGCAGCAGGTCGCCGAACGGGTCGTGGGCACCGCTGGCCGACAGGGTGGCCTTCGGCAGCTTGCGCAGCGCCTGGACCATGCGCTGCTCGGAATAGTCCAGCCAGTCGCGGATGAAGGTCTTGATCTGGGCCTTGCCGTACTTCGCGCACAGCTCCTTCAGGCGGCGCTCGGCGACACGCGCCGCACCGATCCCAGCCAGGAAATCGCCGTACCACTGGTCCGGCACCCGGATGCGCGAGCGGCACATCCGCACGATGTCCTCGATCATCTCGTTGTCGCGCTGGATGCGCACGGACGGGAAGATCAGCGAGCCCTCGGCGTACTGGTCCTTCGCACCGGCCATGTAGGTCGTGGGCAGCGAGTTGCCGGTATCCGCCTGGTGCGCCTTGGCGACCGTGGTGAAGAGATGCTCGCCCTCGAAGAAGACCGGCACCAGGAAGGTGTGGTCGGCCGCATGGGTGTTACCGGTATAGGGGTCGTTGTGGAGGTAGCAGTCCCCGTCCTTCAGGTCGCCCTCGTGGGCCAGCCGCATGGCGCGCGCCTGCATGTGGCTGCCGAAGATATGGATCGGCAGGCCCTCCGCGGAGGCCAGAAGCTGGTCGTCCGCCGTGCAGATCGAGCAGGAGAAGTCGCGGGCACTGTTGATGACCGCCGAGCGCGCCGCGCGCAGCAGCGTGTTGGTCATCTCCCGCACGATGCCGTCGATCCGGTTCGCGATGATCGCGGTCATGTAGGGGTCGAAGCTGGTCTCGTCCGTCACCGTCATGATGGGCCTCCTCAGGCGACGTGGAGCAGGTAGTTGCCGGCACCGCTCACGACGGCGGCCATGCCGGGATAGACGACCAGCGTCGTGGTGGGCTCCTCGACGATCGCAGGCCCCTCGATCCGAAGGCCCGGTTCCAGCTCCTCGGAGCGGAAGATGCCGGTGGAGACCGGCTGGGAGCCTCCGAAGTAGCAGTTGCGATGATGGCGCGCCTCGCCCGACGGCTTTTCCGGGGCCTCCGGAGAGGTCAGCGGCGGCGTGCTCAGGCGCACGACCAGGCGCATGCGCCAGTTCACGACCTCGACCGGCGAGGAGGTGTCGCGCACGGCGAACACCCGCTCGTGGACCTGGTGGAAGCTCTCCACCAGGGCAGCGACATCCTCCGGTCCGTCGAAGCGGTGCTTGGGCAGGGGCGTGTCGAGCTCCCAGACCTGGGACAGGTAGCGCGCCTCGGCGATGCACTCGACTGCATAGTCGTCGCTCCCGCTGGCAAGCCCCGCCCGGAACGACTCGAGCTTGCCGGCCAAGTCCTTCAGCATCGTATTGACGCCATCGACATCGAAGCTGGTCGAAAGCGTGACGAGGCTCGCCGCTTCCTCGGCCACGATGTCGGCATGCTGCATGCCGGCCGCGGACAGGGCAGATGCCACCTTCGGCAGCACCACGCGGCGGCAGCCCAGTTCCTCCGCGATCTTCATGATGTTGAGGCCGGCCGCACCGCCGCCTGCCACGATCGTGCTCTCGCGCGGGCTGACCCCCTCGTTGATGGTGATGTCGCCCACCGCGCGCATCATCAGGTCGCTGGCGAGGCTGATGATGCGGTAGGCCGCCTCCTCCACCGTCAGGCCGATCCGCTCCGCCACGCTGGCCACCGCACGCCGTGCGGCCTCGACGTCCAGCCGCATCCGGCCGCCCAGGAAGTTGTGCGGATCGAAGTAGCCCAGCACGGTCGCGGCATCGGACACGGTCGGCAGCGTGCCGCCGCGGCCATAGCAGGCTGGGCCTGGCATGGAGCCCGCCGATTGCGGGCCCACCCGCATCAGGCCGCCCTCGTCGATCCAGGCGATCGAGCCGCCACCAGCACCGATCGAGCGCATGTCGACCGCGGAGATGCCGAGCAGATCGCCCGTGTACATCGGCCCGAGCCAGGTATCCCGGCTGAAGGTCAGGCGGCCGTCGCGCACGAGGCCGACGTCGAAGGTCGTGCCGCCCGTGTCGCAGATGATGACGTTGTCGCCGAGATTCTCCAGCTTGGAGAACACGATGCCGGCCAGCGGCGCCATGGCCGGACCGGAGCCCACCGTGTAGATCGGCTTCTCGGTGATGGCGTCGATATGCCCGCAGCCGCCGGCCGTCGTGCTGATCAGGATCTCGCCCTTGTAGCCGGCCGCACGCAGATCGCGCTCCAGGCCCTTCAGGTGGGCCTGCATCAGCGGCTTCAGCGAGGCGTCGATGGCGGTGGCCGACGCACGGCGATATTCGCGCACCACGGGGATCAGCTGGTGGGACAAGGTGACCGGCAGGCCCGGCAGCATCTCGGCGATGAGCTCGCCCATGCGCTGCTCGTGCGCCGGGTTGGCGATGGACCAGAGGAAGCAGACGGCCAGCGCCTCGAACCCGCGTGCCTTGATCTTCTTCAGCGTCGCGCGCGCCTGCGCCTCGTCGAACGGGACGGAGACGGTGCCCTCCGAGCTCATCCGCTCGGTGATCTCGAAGGTGTGGCTGCGCGGGATGTAGGGCTCCGGGAAGTCCTTGGAGAAGTCGTGCGGATTGAACTTGCCGCCTTCCTTGAGGAGCAGCACGTCGGGAAAGCCGCGTGTGGCGAGGAAAGCGGTCTTGGCGATCCGCTTGGTGACGATGGCGTTGGTGGCGCGGGTGGTGCCGTAGATCAGCAGGCGCGTTACCGCCAGCAGCTGGCCGAGCGTCGTGCCGAGCTGCTCGGCGGCATCGGCGATGGCGTCGCTCATGCCGTCGAAGATGCGCTCGTGCGTGGTCAGTGCCTTGCCGATGGTCATGGTGCCCGTGGCGTCCGCCACGACCACATCCGTGAAGGTGCCGCCGGTATCGACGGAGATACGATACGCCATGATGACCTTGTGCTGAGCGGCTGTCGGTTAGCCGTGGAAGCGGCGGATGCACCGCACCAGACGGGCAGGCCGAAAACTCTCCCTGCAACCGAAAGATGTCAAGAACAGTAGCCAGCCAGATATACCCGATCTTCGACAGGAAAATGAGGTCCGGCCGACAGATCTTCGCAAGCAATGACAGCAGCGCCTGCCCAATTCATGCACAGAACGATCAAATACCGGGCAGCCCACAAATGCGCACTTGCGGCCGCACAGGCCTAGCGTGCCAACCAGGGGTTGCTGATTGCCCACAAGGCGGCTGCAAGCCGCTGCACGGCCACCTCCGCTTCTTCCCGTCGCGCTGCAGCGCGACAAGGCCGCCATGGTCAGCGGACTCCTGGCGGGCGACCTGCCAGATCCCGTTCGACAACCGGTACGGGCGCCCCTATGCCGGGCTTGATGCGATCCATGCTCCTCGATGCTCGGGCAGCCTGTCGATTCTGAAGGGGGAGCCTTGTCTGATGCGCTCGATCTTTCCGTCCGGTAGCCTTCGTCCGAGCCGCAAGGCCCGCGCTGCCCTCGCAGGACTGTTCCTGCTCGTGCCGGCCCTGGCAGGCGCTGCGGATGCGCCGGTGGCACCTCCGCCGTCGGCCAAGCCGGACCCGGCCATGCTCGACCAGCCGAGCGTCACGACGGCGACCTATGGCGACTGGCTGGTGCGCTGCCTGCCCAAGGCCGGTGGCGCACCGGGCGAGCGGTTCTGCGAGGTGACGCAGGGGATCCAGCTGGCGGACCGGCAGGGCCTGATCGCGCGGCTCGTGCTGGGCCGGCTGGAAAAGGACGGTCCCTTGCGCCTCGTGGTGCAGCTCCCGCTCGGGACCTGGCTGCCCAGCGGAGCCACGCTCTTCCTGGACGCCGAGACCAAGGCCGGCCTGGCCGCCCCGTTCACCATCTGCCTTCAGGATTGCCTGGCCAACGTCGTCGTTCCCGACGATCTCGTGGACGACCTGAAGACGGCGCCGGGACCTGGGCGCCTCGAATATGTCAACGGTGCGCGCAAGCTGGTGGCCCTGCCCGTTTCCTTCAAAGGGTTGAAGGCCGCCCTGGAGGCCGACGCCCCCGGCTGAACCAGCCATCCGGATGAGCATGGCGGTCGTCCGGCCGTCCCCGTCAAGGAGCGCCGGTCGGCAGGCCGGCACCATTCCATGGCCCGGAAGACGGCCTTCCACATTGCGCAGCTTCTGCCCACACCGGCGGCCGGCCAGTCTGGATGACGGGATCGGGCGACCCATCCCGCGGTCAAGCAAGGGAATGCCGGTCATGAAGCTCCATCATCATCCGCTGTCGGGCCATGCGCATCGGGCGCATCTCTTCCTTTCGCTGGTCGGCCAGGCTCACGAGGTGAGCCACGTCGATCTGCTGGCCGGCGCACACAAGAGGCCGGAATTCCTCCGTCTGAACCGGTTCGGGCAGGTGCCGGTACTGGACGACGACGGCACGATTGTGGCCGATTCCAATGCCATCATGGTGTATGTCGCCAAGAAGCTGGGCCGGACGGACTGGCTGCCGGACGATCCGGCCGAAGCTGCCGCCGTGCAGCGCTGGCTGTCGGTTGCAGCGGGCGAGCTCGCCCATGGCCCCGCGGCGGCACGGCTGGTCGCCGTCTTCGGTGCCAAGCGCGATGCGGAAGAGGTGACGGCCAGGGCGCACGCGCTGCTCCAGGTGCTGGACGCGGAACTCGCCGATCGCGCGTGGATCGCGATCGCAAGACCCACGCTGGCCGACGTCGCTCTGTACAGCTATGTCGGACGCGCACCCGAAGGTCATGTCGATCTCGCCGGCTACGCCAACGTGAACGCCTGGCTGCGCCGGGTCGAAGCACTCCCCGGCTTCGTGCCCTTCCCGCCGGCCGTCGCCGACCCCGCTACGACCGCCGCCTGAGGTGCGTGAAGCGATGCCCGGGTGACGGTCCAAGTCCCTGCTGGCTAGGATCGGAAGGCACGACCGCTCGCGGCTACCCCGACCAGCATGACGGCGATGGCGAGAAAGGCGGTCGACAGGCTGGTGGCTTCGGCGGCGAAGCCGATGGCGGCAGGTCCTACCAGGATGCCGGCATAGCCGATCGTGATAACCGCCGGCATGGCGACATGTTCCGGCATGACCTTCTGGCGCCCAACCGCGGTGCACAGCACCGGCACGATGTTGGCGCATCCGGCACCGACCAGGGCGTAACCCAGGAGGGCCGCCTCCCAGGCCGGCACCAGTGTCGCCAGCGCCAGGCCTGCGGCGGCGCAAAGGCCGCCCAGCATGATCGCGGTGCTGCCGCCGATCCGGCGCACGATGGCGTCGCCGGTGAGCCGGCCGAGGGTCATGGCCGATGCGAACGCGGCATAGCCAAGGCCGGCCAGGGAGGGCCGCACGTCGTGCACCGACGCCAGGAATACAGCACTCCAGTCCAGGACCGCCCCCTCCGTCAGGAACACGACGAAGCAGAGAATGCCGATGAACAGCACGATGCCATGCGGGATGGCGAAGGCCGGTCCGTCGCCGCTGCTTCCATAGGGCAGCAGATAGGGGCCGGCCTTCGCCAGCGCGGCCAGGATGCCGGCCACCACGCACAAGCTCGCCAGGAGCGGCGATGCGCCCATCGTGAGCAGCGCGCTGACGCCACCGGCCCCGGCCATGCCGCCGACGCTGAACAGGCCGTGAAAGCCCGACATCATGGTGCGCCCGCTGGCCCGTTCCACGATCACCGCCTGGATGTTGACCGCACAGTCGAGCGAACCGACCGCGGCACCGAATGCGAGCAGGACGACGGCCAGCAGCGGCAGGCTGGACAGCGTCGCCAGCAGCGGCAGGGTGAGGCAGACCAGGATACTAGCTCCGATCAGGACCCGCCGGCACCCGAACCGCGCCGTGAGCGCACCTGCCACCGGCATGGCCATCATCGAGCCGGCGCCCAGGCACAGGAGCAGCCAGCCCAGCCCACCCTCGTCGAGCCCGACGCGGCTCTGCACGAACGGCACGAGCGGCGCCCAGGCTGCCATGCCGAAGCCGGTGATGAAGAAGGCGATGCGCGTGGAGAGCTGCTCGGGTCGGCCGGGACTGAAGGCCAACGTTTGGGTCGATGCCATGGCGGGTACCGTCGTGACGCGGGTGGACCGCCAGGCGGCGAAAAAATGTCGCCCGGCCGGAACGGCGGGACGAAGATTTCCGCTGGTGCCCTCAGGCGAACGGGCGGTGCGGCCTTCTTGGCCGCCGGACGCGCCGACGGAGATGCCGGGGATCCGCGGGACAATCAACCGACGCTTCGGCTCTGCCGCCAGGCTGCGTCCCTATGACAGGCTGGAGCCTCCCGCGGTCCGAGCCGGCCGGGTGACCCTGTGCTCCATGGCAGCGTGCGCCAGGACAAGCGCCCGGACATCCCCCAGCGTCCGGCATCGCGGCGCCTGACCGCAGGGGCTATTCGACCGATGCCCGCTCCCTGGGCCACCGCAAGGGTGCGAGCAATTTCTGCGGCCCGATCGGTCCAAGCCAGGATCGCCACGCCGACCAGGGACGGTGTCTGGCCATGCCCTGGGACCGGGGAGGCTTGCCGGTGGCCGGCATGGCGCTGCCGACGATGAGCCGGTAGCGAGGACCGCGTCGCTCGAGGCGCAGATCCCGCGTGGGCTGTTCGAGCACCGCCCGGATGACTCCCGTGCCCGCGACCTGGAAGCCATGGTCTTCCATGAACGTGCGGATCTCGAGCCCGAAGGTGCATGCTTCCGGGTCGTCATGCCGGACCATGAGCTCCCAGGTCCCGTCCCTGGGAAACGTCTCCAGGATGATGTCCATCAATGCATCGTCCGGCGGTTGGGTCAGCCGGCGCTGGCGGGACAGGACGGAGGGCGCCGTCGCCTTCGCAGACCGTGAGGAGGCAGACCGTAGCCATCCTGCGCGGTGAGCCGCATAAAAGGCGACGAGAACCGGGATCATCCCGATCCAGAACCATGGAGACAGAACGAGGCCTCCCGGCTGCCATGGGAAAGCGCCGGTCCCGCCGTCCGCTGCCGTGCCCAGGACACCGATGCTCTCCATGCTGTCGCTGCCGAACTTCGCGATGAGGGCCAGGACTACGACCAGGCTGCCGGCAACCGCGAACTTCCACTTCCTGTCCATGATGTCGTGCCTCTTCTGCGGAGACTTGATCAGGCAAGTGCCATAGCCGGGCCCGGAATTGCATCTCAAGCGGCCACGTCGATATTCTACATCCATTGATGTTGAATTCTTCGCTCCTGTGGTCGCTCGGCTCGCTCCGGACGAATGGCGGGCGTGCGCGAGGCGTCGGGGCCCGGGGCGAACCTGCCGGATGGGTGGATGCGAACAGCCTGGCCTTCAACGGGTGGTTGGTGCGGCGAGCCTTCAGCCAGGCGGCTGGGCCGCACCTGACAGGGAGTCGCGTGGCCGAAGATCGCGGGAAGCCTGTCGCCGGAGCGATGACCGGCGCACTCGCATCCGATCCGCACGAGGATGCCCGCGGGCCTTGAGCTTGGCGAAGGTCTTGCGCTTGGATGGAAGTCGGGGCCAAGGCGGCAGGTGAAGCAGCCCAGCGCGACGGGCTCGGGTTCGCGTTGCCGATCGAACAGCCCCGACGTCGCTTCAAGACCTCGGGGCTGTCCTGCGGACGCATGCACGGTCAACGACGCTCTAGAGACCGATCGCGCGGTGCAGCGAGGCGGCGAGGTGATCTTCCATGGCGCGAACGACCGCCGGATGATCCCGCAATCGCGCAGCTTCCAGGATGCGGAGGTGCTCCATCATGGTGTTCGCCACCGCCACGCCCGAGAGCAGATAAAGGTTGTCCAGCCGGATCAACCGGATCTGGTCCTTGGTCCGCTCGTAGATCTCGTCAATCAGCGGGTTGCGCAGCGATGCAACCAGGACGGTGTGGAAGGCGGCGTCGGTTCCACTCGCTTCTTCCATCAATGCCTCTGCGGCCATGCCGGCCTGGCTCTTTTCCATCACGCTGCGGTGGCGCTCGATCCAGCGGTCGATCTCAGCCAACGTCGCGCGCTCCGCAAACTTCCGGACGGCCTCGCATTCGATGATCCGGCGCAGCTGGAAGGCGTTGCGAATCAAGGTCAGGTCCGGCTTGACGATCCGAATGCCGGAGCGCGGCAGCATGGTGACCAGCCCCTCGTTCTCCAGGCTCTGAAGTGCCTCGCGCAGCGGCCCGATCGGCACGTCCAGAAGAGTCATCAGCTCGGCCTGGGTCAACACGGCGCCGGTCTGGATTCGCTGGGCGAACAGCATTTCCTTGAAGCGCTGATACGCGACCTGGCCGGCCTTGATCGGCCGCTTCTCATCAGATTGTAAACTCTCGTTGATTGGATCAGATGAGGTCATTCAACGCATATCCGCACGTCGATGTTGGTGGAGCAACGTAGCGAATCTATCCGGAGAAAGAACGCTCCGTCGACGTTCCAGGAGGAGACGACAGAGATTGCAGCCCAGGCCGCCAGAGAAGAACAGGTCCGGTCAGCCTCGTCTCCAACGTACCCCACATCTGATACGCCAAAAGCCTGTTGCCATATCCACCATCTGATGCCATCAGATGGTCCAGTTAATAAAATCAACAAAGCCAGAAGGCACGATCGGGTGGGCTTGTTCGTCCTGCTGCAGCAGCATCACGTAGGTGATCCGCTCTGCACATGGAGGATGCATCTGGCCGGGAGCATCAGGAAAAGGCCAGCCCACCTAACGCGCCTGGATGCGGCTTGAAAGCATGAAGCCTGAGGGAGGCCGCCATGGGATCCACTCCATCCTTGAGCCGTCGTCACATGATGCTGGCTGCTGCCCTGGCGGCAGGCGCCTCGATCTGCCCGCGCGGCGCGGCACGTGCAGACGCTCGCCTGACCTACTGGCACCCGCTGACCAGCCAGAGCGAGTTCGCCGGGCTCCAGCGCATCATCTCGATGTTCCAGTCGGCCAATGCCGGATCGAGCATCGTCCAGGAGAACATCCCGAACAGCGAGTTCATGGCGAAGGTCACCTCCGCCGTCCTGACCCAGAGTCAGCCGGACACGCTGATGGTCCTGGCGGAGCGGATCGACGATCTGGTCGCCATGGAGGGGCTGGTTGATCTTTCCGACCGGATCGAATCCTGGAACCTCAAGGGGAACTTTCCCCAGACCGCATGGGACACGATCACCCGAGACGGCAAGATCTACGGCGCCCCCGCCTTCACCTTCGTCGACTGGATCTACTATCGGACCGACTGGTTCCAGGATGCCGGCATTGATGGCCCGCCCAAGACGATGGAAGAATTCGCCGACATCGCCGAGAAGCTGACCGACCCGTCGAAGGGACGGTACGGCTACGGCATGCGCGGCGGCCAGGGCGGCGACACCTACATGGTCAGCGTCCTCCGCCAGTTCGGGGCCCTGCAGGTCCAGGATGGCCGCGGACTACTCGACCGCCAGCTCGCGATCGAGGCCGTCGACTACTGGACGGGCCTCGCCACCAAGCGCAAGGCGGTCCCGCCGAGCGCGGCCGGCGACAGCTATCGCCAGGTCATGGAGGGCTTTCGCACCGGTCAGACCGGCATGATCTGGCATCATACCGGCTCGTTGGTCGAGATTTCCCAGGCGCTGAAGCAAGGCGAGCAGTTCATGACCGCCCAGGTGCCGGCGGGCCCGGCCAATGCCTACCGCCGCGTCTCCTACGGCTATAACGGCCTGATGCGTGACACCCAGGCCGATGAAGCCTGGAAGTGGGCGAGCTACTGGGGCGAAGTCGAGCCGGAGATCGCGATGCTGGAGGCGACCGGCTATTTCCCGGCCTCCACCGAAGCACTGAAGCACCCGCGCGTCGCCGACAACCCGGTCTACAAGGCCGCGAGCGACACGCTGCCCACCGGCGAGCCGCCCCCGAGCTTCATCGGTTCGAACCATTGGCGCGAAGACGTCGTCCTACCCGCCATGCAAAGCGTGCTGATCGGCTCCGCGACGGTCGAACAGGCCGTCGACGTCATGATGAAGGGTCTGGACGACGCCTGACGCGTCCGGCCCATCCTTCCAGGGACACTCCATGCAGATCACCGACATTCGCTGTTGGCTCG
>NZ_DATAGQ010000026.1:0-19875 GCF_036263595.1 Geminicoccus sp.
GCCGCGGGTGCCGCGGCCACGACCGTCCATCACCTCGTCCTGAACTTCCTGCTGCCGGCCGCCGTCTATCCTGGCGGCGCCGATCTTGGCCGGGTCGCCCTGCATGCCGTCATCCTCGTCCTGGAGGCGGCGGCGCTGATCTGGGTGAGTTCCCGGCTCGCCAGCCTGATCGCCGGCTCGGAGGCCGAACATGCCCGGCTGCTCGGGCTGGAGGCACAGGCGGCCGCCGCCCGGCGGGATGCCGCCGTTGCCATGGCGGATTCCTTCCAGACCAGGGCCTGCGGCCTGATCGGCGAGTTGGTGCTGGCGGCGGCACGGACGCAATCGACCATCCAGGACCTGTCGGACCTTGCCGGCGACAGCTCCGCCCGCTCGCTGTCCATGTCGGACTCGTCGCAGCGGACGGCCAGCGGGATCCAGGTGCTGGCCTCGGCGACCGACGGTCTCACCGCCACGGTGGACGAGATCGCCGAGAAGACGACCCGTGCGGCCCAGGCCGCCGCCGCCGCGGTCGCTAGTGCCGGCACGACCAGCCAGACCATCCAGGACCTCAACCGGGCGGCGAGCCAGGTCGCAGAGGGCGTCCAGCTGATCCAGGCTGTCGCCGAGCAGACCAACCTCCTGGCGCTCAATGCGACGATCGAGGCCGCACGGGCCGGCGAGGCAGGCAAGGGCTTCGCGGTGGTCGCGGCCGAAGTCAAGGCGCTGGCGACCCAGACGGCGCAGGCGACCCAGACGATCGCGGCCCTGATCGACCGGATCCAGCAGGAGACGAGCCGGGCGACCCGCGCCATCGCCGATATCGCAGGCGCCATTCACGGGCTGAACGACATGACCGGCGGCGTGGCGGCGATCACGGAGCAGCAGAAGGCCGCGACCAGCGAGATCGCGACCGGGGTCCGGGCGGCGGCGTCGGGATCCAGCGACGTGTCGGCCGACGTGACGCAGCTGGCGACGACGACCGATCGAACCAGCCAGGCCGCCAAGGAAAGCGCTGAGGCCGCCTCGGCCCTGGCAGCGACCGCCCGCAACCTGGAGCAGGATGTGCAGGCCTTCGTCAGCAAGCTCCGCTCGGCGGCCTGAGGCCCCTGGCTGGCACGACTGGCGCGCGGGACAGGCGGCACTGACGTTGCTTGCAAGCATCGTCATTGGCAGGCACTGCAATGGCCCGCCTTGCCGGACGCCGACGCAGCCGGGCTGTGCCTCGGGCCGCCCCGCCGGCCGAACTTGAATGGAGAGCACGCGATGCTGCGGTCTGGGCGGCACCCACCCGTTCAGGTTGCTGGCATCGCGTTTGGCGACGATGCTCCCCCTGTCGAGATGCGCGCGCTGCCGCTAGGTTCCTGCCCATGAGCAAAGCATCCCGCCTCGTCCTGGTCGACGGCTCCGGCTACATCTTCCGGGCGTTCTTCGCGCTGCCGCCGATGACCCGGCCGGACGGCACGCCGGTCAATGCCGTGTTCGGCTTCGCGTCCATGCTGTTCAAGCTGATGACCGACCGGCCGGAGGACGACCTGCTGGTCGTGTTCGACCATTCGCGCTCCTCGTTCCGCAACGAGATGTACGAGGCCTACAAGGCGAACCGCGACGAGCCGCCGCCGGAGCTGAGGCCGCAATTCTCGCTGGTGCGCGACGCGGCGCGTGCCTTCGGCCTGCCAGTGGTCGAGCTGGAAGGCTACGAAGCCGACGACCTGATCGCGACCTATGCGAAGAAGGCGCGCGAGGAAGGCCGGGTCGTCGAGATCGTCTCGTCCGACAAGGATTTGATGCAGCTGGTGGCCGACGGGATCTTCCTGTTCGACCCGATGAAGAACAAGAACATCGGCCATGACGAGGTCGTCGAGAAGTTCGGCGTGGGGCCGGAGCGGGTGCGCGACGTGCTGGCACTGGCCGGCGACACCTCGGACAATGTGCCGGGCGTGCCTGGCATCGGCGTGAAGACAGCAGCCCAGCTGGTCACCGAGTACGGCTCGCTTGATGGGCTCCTCCAGTCGCTCGACAAGATCAAGCAGCCCAAGCGCCGCGAGACGCTCACCGAGAACGCCGACAAGGCGCGCCTGTCCTACCAGCTGGTGGGCCTGCACGACGACGCGCCGCTGCCGGTTGGCCTGGACGAGGTCGGCCGCACCACGATCGATCCCGCCACCCTCCTGCCCTTCCTGCAGGAGAACGGCTTCAAGACGCTGATCTCCCGTATCGGCCTGCTCGCCGAGGCGGCGGCCGTCCACAAGGCCGAGGTGGTCAGGCGCGAGGTCCGCTACCGCGCCATCACCGACATGGCCGACGTGGAGGCGCTGCTCGCCCGCGCCCGCTCGATCGGCCTGCTCGCGATCGACACGGAGACGACCTCGCTCTCGATCACGGATGCGACCCTGGTCGGCCTGTCCATGGCGGTCGACGAGGAGGAGGGCGTCTACGTCCCGCTCTGCCACGAGGACGCGTTCGGCCAGCGCTGCAACGGCCAACTCGACACGGACGAGGTGCTGGAGCGGCTCCGCCCGGTGCTGGCCGACCCGTCGATCCTGAAGATCGCCCATAATCTGAAGTACGACCTGGGCGTGCTCGCCAAGTACCGCACGACCATCGCGCCCTACGACGACACGCTCCTGATCTCCTACGTGCTGGATGGGGCGAAGAACGGCCACGGCATGGACGAACTGGCCAAGCGCCATCTCGACCACGATACGATCAGCTACGATTCGCTGACCGGTACGGGCAAGGGCCGGATCGGCTTTGCCAAGGTCGCAATGGACAAGGCGACCGATTATGCCGCCGAGGACGCGCTGATCACCTTCCGCCTGTGGAAGGCGCTGAAGAAGCGGCTGGTCGAGGAGAAGCTGGTCCGCGTCTACGAGGAGTTCGACCGGCCGCTGCCAGCGGTCGTGGCCGAGATGGAGGTGCATGGCATCGCGGTCGACCGCGACCTGCTCCGCCGCTTGTCCGGCGAGTTCGCCCAGCGCATGGCGGCGCTCGAAGCCGAGGCGGCCCAGCTGGTCGGGCATCCCTTCAACATCGGCTCGCCTAAGCAGCTGGGCGAGGTGCTGTTCGACGAGATGTCCCTGCCCGGCGGCAAGAAGGGCAAGGCCGGCGCCTATGTCACCGATGCGGACGTGCTGGAACAACTGGCCCTGCAAGGGCACGAGCTGCCCAAGGTCGTGCTCGCCTGGCGCCAGTTGCAGAAGCTGAGCCGGACCTACACGGACGCGCTGATCGAGCAGACCAGCCCGGTCGACCACCGTGTCCATACCTCCTACATGCTGGCCTCGACCTCGACCGGAAGGCTCTCCTCCACCGAGCCGAACCTGCAGAACATCCCGATCCGCACGGAGGAGGGCAGGCGCATCCGCGACGCCTTCGTGGCCGAGCCAGGCTACGTGCTGATGTCCGCGGACTATTCCCAGGTGGAACTGCGCATCCTGGCCCACATGGCCGAGCTCGATGTGCTGAAGCAGGCTTTTGCGGACGACATCGACATCCACCGTGTCACTGCCGCCGAGATGTTCGGCGTGCCGGTGGACCAGGTGACAGGTGACCTGCGGCGCAGCGCGAAGACGATCAATTACGGCATCGTCTATGGCATCGGCGCGTTCGGGCTGGCCCAGCGCCTGGGCATCCCGCACAATCAGGCCCGCGACTACATCGACCGCTACTTCCAGCAATATCCCGGCATCCGGGAATACATGGACAAGACCAAGGCCCAGGCCCGCGAGCAGGGCTACGTGCTGACCGTGAACGGCCGGCGCTGCTGGATCCCGGAGATCCTGTCCAAGCTGCCCTCTAGGCGGGCCTATGCCGAGCGGGCCGCCATCAACGCGCCGATTCAGGGCTCGGCCGCGGATATCATGAAGCGCGCCATGATCCAGGTCGCCCATCGCCTGCAGGAGGAGCAGAGCGGGGCGAAGCTGCTCTTGCAGGTGCATGACGAGCTCCTGCTGGAAGTGCCGGAGAGCGAGATCCCCGCGACCGAGAAGCTCGTGCGCGACACGATGCAGAACGCCGCCAGCCTGAGCGTTCCCCTGATCGTCGAGGTCGGCCATGGCCGCAGCTGGGGCGCGGCGCACTAGAAACCGCTGGTTCTTGTGCCGTTCTAGCCGGGTGCATGCGGCGCGGGAGCGTCATGGAATCAGGCGTCAGCACGTGGAGGCGGATGCCCTGCTCCCGCGGCCCGATATCATCCTGAACCATTCCCAAAGCGCCGGAATGCCGCCCGCCTTCCCGCCGACTAGGCCATGCGCTGCGTCGGCTGGGCTTGCGGCACAAGGAGAAGCCGCCGAGGGCAGGTTCTCGCCTTGCAGATCGGCCCGGATCACCGCCCATGAACGTGGTGGTCAACCTGCGCCTCCTTTGGCCCCCGTGCCTGCCCAAAAGGATCGCGCGCCGGGTGTAGGACCGGCGAGCCCAGCCGGCACACCCGCCTATCTTTTCCAGGGCCTCGGCCGGCATCGTGCTTCAAAAGCGGCCTGGCTGGCCACAGCTCCATCACGGGCTCCGGCAAGCTGCCGTGACGGCATTGACAGCGACAACCGCAGCGGTTGATTTTTTGTGGAACACGATCTTCTCTTGGTTGCGCATCTTGTTCCGGTGGATCATGTCCGACACCGTTCTCAGCGTCCTGGCCAACAGCTCCCCACTGCCGATCGCGATCGTGGCTGAAAGTGGCGTCCTCCTGGTCGCGAACAGGGCCTTGCGGCTCCTGGTCGACGACGAGCATCTTTGCGACCTCGGCTTTGGACGTGACCTGTCGGAAGGCCGTCGGGTGATCGTCCGCACCCGGACTGGTGGCGCTCTGGCGCTGGAGGTGATCGTGGTGCCGGATGGCACGGGCTCCTGGATCCTGCGCGGTGAGGACCCTGCCCGTCGGCATGGCCTGGCCGAGGAGGCCGCCGGCTTCATGGCCGAGCCGGCGGGCGGCCAGATGCTGGGCCTCCAGTTGCGGCAAGCGGCCCAGCGGGCCCAGGAACAGGACCGCTCGGTAGCCCTGCTGATCCTGCGTCCGTTCGGGCTGGGAGCACCTGCCCCGCCGGCAAACGAAGATGCGACCGACGACACCCTGGCCCTGCTGGACGGCTTCCTGATCGGCAAGCTGCGCGCCGCGGACCGGCTGCTGCCGCAGGACGACGGGACGCGCGCGATCGTGGCCGTGGTGAGTGGCGGCGATGGTGCGGCGGCCCTGGGCAGCCGCCTGGCGGGCATCTTCTCGCAGCCGATCGTGCTCCGCGGCACCAGGCACCCGTTCGGCATCCATATCGGCATCGCCCATGCGGACGACGCCGACGGTATCGAACGGCTGGAAGGCCGGGCCCGGGAGGCACTGGCGCTGGCGGAAGACAGCTGCCAGCCAGTCCTGTCGATCACCGGACCCTGTCCGGCTTGACCATTCTGACATCGAGGAACGGCCGGCCGCTTGCCGGTCTTTGGACTGTAGGATACCAGTGCAGCATGAGTGACCGAGCCTCCGTCCCGCTGATCGGTGTGACCGCCTGCCTTCGTCCGAGCGAGGACGGCACCGGCCTGCATCAGGTGGTCGGCAAATATGTCGACGCGGTGGTCCAGGCGACCGGTGGGGTGCCGGTGCTGATCCCGACAATCGGCCCGGCCGCCGATCCGGACCTGCTGGTCGAGCGCCTCGACGGCCTCCTCCTGACCGGCAGCCCCAGCAATGTCTGGCCGGAGAATTATGGCGGCTGCGCGCCCCGCCCGGACAATCTCGCCGACCGGGAACGCGATGCCACGACCCTGCCGCTGATCCGCAAGGCGGTCGCGCAGGGACTGCCGCTGTTCGCGATCTGCCGAGGGATCCAGGAGCTGAACGTCGCGCTGGGCGGCAGCCTCCACCAGCATGTGCACGAGGTACCCGGCCGGACGGACCACCGCTCGCAGAAGGACCGGCCACAGCCCATGCGCTATGGCCCGCGCCATCCCGTGGCACTGACGCCGGGCGGCATGCTGCAGCAGATCCTTGGCGGTGCCCAGGAAATCCAGGTCAACTCGCTGCACGGCCAGTGCATCGATCGTCTGGCCGAGGGGCTGCGGATCGAGGCGGTGGCGCCGGACGGCACGCCGGAAGCGGTGAGCCTGCCGGGCGCGCCCGGCTTCGTGCTCGGCGTGCAGTGGCATCCCGAATGGCGCGTGATGGAAAACCCCGACAGCGTCCGGATGTTCGGGGCGTTCGCGGATGCCTGCCGCGCCCGGGCCCAGAACAAGGTGGAGCATGTTCGATATCGCCGCGTGGCTTGAAGAGCGTCACATCACCGAAGTCGAGTGCCTGATCGTCGACATCAACGGCATCGGCCGGGGCAAGGTGCTTCCGGCCTACAAGTTCCTGAAGTCCCTGGAGGACGACACGCTTCGCATTCCTGAGAGCGTGTTCATCCAGACCGTGACCGGCGACTATCCCGAAGAGGACGTCATCGACCCGGCCGATCGCGACGTCCGGCTCCGCCCGGATACGGATTCGCTCCGACTGGTTCCCTGGTACGACGAGCCGACCGCTCAGGTCATCTGCGATGCCCATCATCACGACGGCAGTCCGGTCCTGATCGCGGCCCGCCAGGTGCTCCGCCGCGTGGTGAAGCTCTACGAGGAGCGTGGCTGGAAGCCGGTGGTGGCGCCGGAGCTCGAATTCTTCCTGACCAAGATCAACACTGACCCGGACTACCCGCTGGAGCCCCCGATCGGTCGCTCCAAGCGCCCCGAGACCGGCCGCCAGAGCTTCGGCATCGACGCGCTCAACGAGTTCGACCCGATCTTCGAGGACGTCTACGCCTGGTGCGAGGCACAGGAGATCGATGTGGACGGCATGACGCACGAGGCAGGTGCCGCCCAGATGGAGATCAACTTCGCCCACGGCGACCCGCTCGACCTTGCCGACGAAGCCTTCCTCTTCAAGCGCACGCTCCGCCACGCCGCCTTGAAGCACGACATCTACGCGACCTTCATGGCCAAGCCCATGCAGCGTGAGCCCGGGTCGTCCATGCACATCCACCAGTCGGTGGTGGACGTGCGCAACGGCGCCAACCTGTTCGCCGAAGGCGAGGAGGGCTATTCCGACCTGTTCCTTTCGCATATCGCCGGGCTGCAGAAGTACCTGCCGCACTGCATGCCGCTGCTCGCCCCGAACGTGAACAGCTATCGCCGCCTGCGCCGCTTCTCCACCGCACCCATCAACGTTCACTGGGGCACGGAGAACCGTACGGTCGGGCTGCGCGTGCCCGCCTCGTCCGCCGATTCCCGCCGCATCGAAAATCGCATCGCCGGGGCCGATGCCAATCCCTACCTCGCCATCGCTGCGTCGCTGGCCTGCGGCTATCTCGGGATGATCAACGGGCTGGAGCCGACCAAGCCGATCTCCGGCAGCGCCTACCGCCTGTCCCATTCCCTGCCAACGCAATTGAGCGAGGGCCTCGACAAGCTCACCGCGTCGAAGGCGATGCGCGAGATCCTGGGCGAGGAGTTCGTGGACGTGATGGTCGCGGTCAAGGAGACCGAGCACGCCGCCTACCAGTCGGTGATTTCCTCCTGGGAGCGCGAGCACCTGCTGCTCAACGTCTGAAGACCGCGCGATCGGAGCGGAAGGCTCAAGCCACGTCGGCGCTCGGCTCGTCCAGCTTCCCGCCAGCCTCGGGATGGGCGCTCGGGAAGAACAGGCTGACGCAGGTGCCATGTCCCTGCGTGCTGCGGATCCGGATGCCCCCGCCGCCTTCCTTGACGATGCCATAGACCATGCTCAGCCCGAGGCCGGTGCCCTTGCCCGGCTCCTTGGTCGTGAAGAACGGCTCCAGGACGCGGGCCAGCACGTCGGGCGCCATGCCCTTGCCGGTATCGGTGACCTCGATGACGACGTAGCGCCCTGGCGCCAGACCGTCAGGCTGGCGCTGCCGGATCGTCTCGTTGCGGGTGGAGAGGGTGAGGTCGCCGCCAAGCGGCATCGCATCTCGCGCGTTGAGCACAAGGTTCAGGATTGCCAGTTCGATCTGGTTGTGGTCCGCGCAGGTCAGCCCCAGGTCGAGCGCCAGTTGCTTATGCAGGCGGATGTCGCTGCCCACCGCCCGTGCCACCATGTCGTCGATCTCCTTGATCGACTGGTTCAGGTCGATCGGTCGCAGCGACCGCGGTTGCTGGCGCGAGAAGCCCAGTAGCCAGCCGGTCAGCGCCTTGCCCCGGTCGATCGTCCGCTCTCCCTCGGCCAGCAACCGCTGCCCCTTCGCCGAGGTCACCTCCCGGCGGATGAGCTGCAGGCATGCATGGAAGCTGGCCAGGAGATTGTTGAAGTCGTGCGCGATGCCGCTGGCGAGCTGGCCCAATGCCTCCATCTTCTGGGTCTGGTGGAGAGCTGCCTCGAGCCGGCGGCGCTCGGTGATGTCGCGCGCCACCCCGAGCACGCCGGCCACCCGGCCATCCGCTTGCCGCAGCGGCATGTAGGCTGCATCATAGGTGACAGTGCCGCTGGGCAGGTTCCAGGTCGGCTCGTAGCGGTAAATCTCGCCGGTCTCGCAGACTTGGCGCAGGCCGTTCGCCATCATCTGCCCCTTTTCCGGCCCCAACATTTCCTCCGGGGTGCGGCCCCGCATCTCTTCCAGGCTCAGTCCGGTGACGGCCAGTCCCGCGGAATTGACATCCTCATAGACGAGCCGCCCATCAGGCTGGGCACGCAGGTAGAACATGCAGTCGGGGGTGCTCTCGAAATAGGTTCGAAAGCGCGCTTCCGAGCTGTCCCGCTCGTGCACGGCGGTCTGATGGCTGGCCTGCAGCCCCGCCAGCTTATGCTGCTTCTCGGTCACGTCGATGTTGATGCCGATCAGCCGGACCGGCCGTCCCTCTGCGTCGCGCAGCACCTCGCCCTTGCACAAGATCCAGCGTAGCTCCGCTGGTGCGCCGGCCCGGTCAGGATCTTGCCGATAGATCCGGAAGCGTGACTGCAGTGGCGCCAGCCCGGCGATGGCCGCGGCCGCCGCCGCCTGTGCCAGATCACGATCGTCCGGATGGATGGCATGGAGCCAGCAACGGTACAGTTCGGTACCGGGCATGGACGTCGATATGCCAAAGATCCGGTAGAGCTGCGGCGACCAGACCACGTTCTGGGTCGACATGTCCCAGTCCCAGGTCCCGATGTCAGCCGCCTCCTGGACGATGCGCGACAGCCGTTCGGTCTCATGTGCCCGCCGCACGATGTCGGCATGGCGAAGCGCGGCGCGAATGGTGGGACCCAGGATCCGTGGTGGCAATGCGTTCCACGGCAGGTAAGCCGCCACGCGATCGCCCGGCAGTTCGTCCGCCACCGGCAGCCCGTCATCGATCAGGACGATGAGGGCGGCATCGGCCAGGCCCGGCGCATTCAGGACCTGCGCCCCGAAGGCCGACGGCTGGCGGATGAAGCACAGAACGGGCCGGCAGCAGGCGCTGAGTTCGACCACCTCGACCGTGCTGGGTGCATGATGGAGGGCCGCAACGGGCATGCCTGCATCGGCCAGGAGCTTCAGCAAGGCATCGCGGGTATCGGCCGCCTCGTCGATCAGCAGGATCCGCACGCCACTCTCCGCACGACGCAAAGCCGGGCGACGCAGGGCTCTCGGCCCGCTTCGCCCAGCCGATCCTGCCGCCAATCAGCTACAAGTCATTGTTTCGTATAGTAGCAGCTGGCGGCAGCTGCCAAGGCTCCCCCTGCCACCTCGACGCCCGCCTCACTCCGGCAGCCGCACGCCGCTCTCTCCGCATCGCCCGCTCATGATGCACTCGAGGTCCGATGGCCCGCCCAGGCGCCCGCGCGCATCGGGCACTCCCTCGACCATGGCACCGCGCGGATTCCAGCGCAGGATCCGTCCCGCATCCTCCTCGCCGAAGGCCAGCGCCAGCACCCCGTAGGCGAAGGCGTTCTTCTCCATCGGGGCCAGGTTCGCCCACTGGCTGCGCGCCCTGTCCCAGATCCCGGTCATGTCGGCGAGATCCACCTGGGCCGCCTCGGGCAGGCTGGTGAACGTGCCGGCCAGGTGATCGCGCACCACCGGGCGGTCGGCGGCGAGCTTGGCCGCATCCTGCCCGGCATAGGCCAAGCAGAACACCAGCGCGTCGACATAGGCGTCGGCATCCGCCCGGGTGAGCTCGTAACCGCCGGCCGCGGCCAGGACCTTGTCGGCTGGCTGGTCCGCAGGCCCTGCCGTTGCCGCGGGCCCTGCCGGCTTGGGATCGGGCGGCGGCGGCACCGCGGCGCTGGCCGGCACCGCCAGCAGGACGGCGGTCAGGAGCAGGCAGCCGCCCGCCCCCCCGGCGCGCCTCATCCGGCCGGCCGCGCGTCGTGCCACAGCCGCCCCCCAAGCACGACGGAATCAAGGCGGAACTTCCGGTCGCCAACCATGGCCCGGTTCTGCACGTCCACGAAGCGGAAGCGCCCCTCGTCCACCCGCAGCACCGTCGCATCGCCGGTGGAGCCGACGCTCAGGTCGGCCAGGTCGGGGCGCTTGAGCGCATCCGCCGGGGTCTTGGTGACCGCGCGCACGATGTCCGGGATCGACATGCCCAGGTTCAGGAACTTGGACATGGTCTCCAGATTGTCGAAGGCCGGGCCGTCGATGCACAGCGCGTGGACGTCGGAGGAGATGATGTCAGGCGGGAAGCCCCCGGCCAGCATCGCCTCGGCCACCGGGAACGAGAAGCTGCCCATGCCGTGGCCGATGTCGAACAGGATGCCCTTCTCGCGCGCGGTGAAGCAGGCCTCGCGAATCCGGCCGTCATTGTAGATCGGGGCATTCGGGCTCGGCCGGAAGCAGTGGGTCAGCGTGTCGCCCGGCCGCAGCACCTCCAGGACTTCCTCGTAGCGCGGCGGCGGCGCGTCGATGTGGCACATCACCGGAAGCTCGGCCTGCTCGGCCGCCTCGATCGCGAACTTGAGCGGGGTGATGCCGTTGTAGCCGCTGGCATGGCGGCCGATCCGGACCTTGATGCCGCGCACCAGCTCCGGGTTGGCCCGCGCCACCTCGGCGCACACGTTCGGCTCGAGCAGGCGCATGTCGTCGCTCTCGCCGACCGAGACCCGGTCGGAGAAGCCGTAGATGCCGGCGAAGCTTACATGGAGATAGACCAGGATCCGCGTCTCGGTCCGGCCGATCACATGCTCCCGGAAACCCTCGAAATTGCCGGGGCCGGCACTGCCGACGTCGAGCCAGGTGGTGGTGCCGGCACGCCGCGCCAGCGCGTCGGGGCGGATGCCCAGGGAGGTGCCGCCCCAGTACACGTGGGTGTGGAAATCGATCATGCCGGGCAGCACGATGGCGCCGGCCACGTCGCGCACCTGCCGGGCGTCCCCTGCCAGGCCATCGCCCACGGCCGCGACCTTGCCGCCTTCGAACGCCACGTCGGTGGTCCGGTCGATCTCCTGTCCCGGATCGACCACCCGACCACCCGTCAGCACCAACTCGTAACTCATCTCGGCTCCAAAGCCCCTCACCGCGCGACCGATCTCGCGCCGTCACTTCCCCCTGGCCGCAGCGCTGCGGCCACACCGCCTTGGGACAGCTACCGCAAAGCGTCTCGGCGCGGCCGGGTCAACGGGTTGTTAAGCAAATCCGACTAGGGTGGTGCGGATGCCACCGTTCGCACGCCCGTGCGAAGAAAGGATGTTCCGCCGATGAAGTCCGTCGCGATCCGCCTCGGCCTGGCCCTGAGCCTGACCCTCCTGCCGACCCTTGCGTCCAATGCCGGTACCGATACCGCCACGCTCGGCGTGAGCGCCACGGTGGTGCTGAACTGCAAGATCAATGTCGGCACCCTCACCTTCGCCAACTACACCAGCGGCCAGACTGCGCCGGTCGATGCGGTCGGCAACCTCGCCTACAATGGCTGCCAGAACGCTGCCCTGACGGTCGAGCTGAACGCGGGTGGCAACAGCCTGACGAGCTCGCGCGGCATGAGCAACAGTGCCGGCGCCACCCTGCGCTATCAGCTCTATCGCGAATCGGCACGCAGCTCGGCCGCCGGTACCGGTACCAGCGCCATCACCCTCGTGGCGCCAGCCGGTGGCAGCGGCACGGTGCCGATCTATGGCCGGATCCTGGGCGGCCAGACCGTCGCCCCCGGTACCTATTCCGACACGGTCGGCGTGACGATGACGTTCTGACCGGTCATTCGCTGCAAAGACAGGACCGTAGTCCTAGATCGTGCTAAGGTCGGCCTCGCGTCCATCCCCCGGAGCGCCGCTGGTGCCGACCTCGTCCGAGCGTGCCACGCATCCGTTTGGCTCCGGCCGAAGACCCGGCATGTCCCAGTGCTGCCTGGAGCACTTGGCTGGCTGCCACGGCACGAACGAACCCGACGCCCCTTCACGCCCCCCACCACAGGCGGGGGACCAACGGCAGCGGCAATGCCCGCCCGTCATGCCTTGCCGGCACAGGCGCATCGAAGAGGCGCATGCGCAGAGCTATCTGCACGAACGAACCTGGGCGCTGTTGTTCAAGCCGCTCAACCGGCCAACGAGATTGCACGAACGAACCCGACGAGGGCGTCGTCCCATGGGACACGCGGCTGATGACGTGCGGGTATCCACACCGCGAACGGCACGAACGAACCCGGGATGGAGATCAGGCCATCCGGCCTGGCCCACCGGTTCCCACCGGGGCAGCTCACAGCACCAACGAAAAGGGCACCCGGTCGCCGGATGCCCTTCGTTACGACCGACAATGCGATGTGGTCAGATCTGGCTCTGGCCAAAGTTCTGGATGCCGATCTTGTCGATCAGTTCCAACTCCGCCTTGTTGTGGTCCTGGTGCTCCTCCTCTTCCTGGAGGATATGGATGAACAGGTCGCGGGTCACGTAGTCGCCATGCCTCTCGGCGATCGCGATGCCCTTGCGATACTGCTCGATCCCCTCCAGTTCGAGGCGGTAGTCGCACTCGATCACTTCCTTGAGGTTCTCGCCGATATAGAGCTTGCCGAGATCCTGGAGGTTGGGAAGGCCCTCCAGCAAGAGGATGCGCTGGATCAGCTTGTCGGCGTGCTGCATCTCCTCGATCGATTCCTTGTACTCGGCCTGCCCGCGCTTGATGAAGCCCCAGTTGTCGAGCATGCGCGCATGGAGGAAGTACTGGTTGATCGCGGTGAGCTCACCCTTCAGGGACAGATTGAGTGCTTCCAGCACCTCGGGATGACCCTTGACGGGCGTCACAATCGCCATAGCCGCTATCCTGTAGTTTGCTCAGCGAGAGATGCCCGCTTTCCTGGAGTCGTTCAAGGCGACAGGGTGCGGAAAAACGAACAGCGCGTCGGGCGCGAACGACAGGCCGATCTCGCCGCCGACCCGATGGCTGATCTGCTCAGGCACGTGGATGTCGCCCAACCGGTTGCCCTGGGCGGCGAGCTCGACCCGGCACCGGTCGCCCAGGTCGCGGCAGGCCAGCACGGTCGCCTTCCAGGGGCTGCTGTCCAGCGCTACCGGCGTCAGGTCCCGGGTCCGCAGGATCACGTCGACCCCGTGGCGCCCATCGCTGGCGACCGGAATGGGAATGGCACCAATCGGAGTAGCCAGATGCCCCTTTTCCGGGTGCCCCGAGAACCGCAGCACCGGTCCAAAGAAGCCTGCGACGAACCGCGTCGCCGGTGCCCGGTAGAGCTCGCCCACCGTGCCCGACTGGGTGATTCGTCCGTCCTCGATGACGTGGATCCGGTCGGCTTCCGCGATAGCCTCGTCCGGATCGTGCGTGACCATCAGCACAGGGATGCGCGCGGCGCGCAGGATCGCCAGCACGCTCGAACGCACCTCGCCGCGCAGGCTCGGGTCTAAGGCGGAGAAGGCCTCGTCCAGCAGGACCGCCCGCGGCTCCGCGGCCAGGGCACGGGCCAGGGCAGCGCGCTGCTGCTCGCCACCCGACAGCTCGTGCGGAAACTTCTCGGCATGACCGGAAAGCTCCACGAGCGCGAGCAGCTCGGCCACCCGGCGATCGCGCGCCGACGTGTCGAGCGCCTTGAGGCCAAACGCCACGTTCTTCGCGACCGTCATATGCGGGAACAGGGCCACGTCCTGGAACATCAGGCCCATCGAGCGCCGCTCGGGCGGCACGAACGTGACATCACTGGTGAGCGTGCGATCGCCAAGCGCGACCAGGCCGGCATGCGGCCGCTCCAGTCCGGCGATGAGCCGCAGCACCGTCGACTTGCCTGAGCCGGATGGGCCCAGCAGGCAATGGACTTCCCCCTGAGGGATCTGCAGGGAGACGTCGTGGAGGGCGAAGCCCCGCCGCCTGCCCGATCCATAGTGGTGGCCGATATGCTCGACCTTCAGTCCAGGCGCGAGCACCGCCCGCGGCGCCCGGCAACCGGTGCGGTCACTCACGCAGCGATCTCTTCGGCGGCCTTGGCCAGCGCCTCGCGCTCGCGGCGAGCCCGCACCTCGTCGATGATCGCCTCCATCGTCGGCAGGCAACGCCCGCAACAGACGGTGACTCCCATCACCGCGTGGAGATCCTCACCCGCATCGACGGAGCGGGCGGCGGCCGCGCGCTCGCAGTCGGCTTCGTTCAGGCAGTTGCATACGCAAACGATCATGATGGCTTCGGTCAGGTCCGCAGAGACAAGAAGAGTTCCACGCCGGCACCCGGGACATCTTTCCCGACGTGCCCGGACCATAAGAATATGGGCCGTCGCATGTAAAGTCGTACCCGACCGATGTTTTATTTGGAACAATTCGAAACTGGGCAGCGACGACCCTGCTGGAGCGGCTTGCCCGCCGATGCTATCGCCTCGGCGGGCAAGCGGACGGTGTGCATGAAGCGGTTCTCGGCAGCGCGGATCATGGACGAGGCCTCGGGCGGCCACCAGGGCTGGGAGCCGCACTGGCGGGATCGCGCCCAGCCCCTGGCACGCTACGACGTGGTGGTGATCGGCGGCGGCGGCCATGGCCTGTCGACGGCCTATCATCTCGCCAAGAACCACGGCATCCGCCGGGTCTGCGTCGTGGAGAAGGGATGGATCGGGGGTGGCAATACCGGCCGCAACACGATCACGATCCGCTCCAACTATTTCTATCCGGAGAGCGTGGCCCTCTACGACCTGGCGCTGCGCCTCTACGAGCAGCTATCGGTCGAGCTGAACTTCAACATCATGGTGAGCCAGCGCGGCGTCGTCCGCCTCGCCCATTCCGATGCCGACATGGAGCTGTGTGCGCGTTTCGTGAACGCCATGCTGCTGAACGACGTCGATGCCGAACTGCTCGACGAGCAGCAGCTCCGCCGTGAGATCCCCGGGCTGAACACGCGTGGCCGCTACCCGATCCATGGCGGCTACGTGCAGCGCCGCGGCGGCATCGCCCGGCACGATGCGGTGGCCTGGGGCTATGCGAGGGCGGCCACCGCGTTGGGTGTCGACATCGTCCAACAGTGTGCCGTGGAGGGTTTCGACACCGAGGGCGGCAAGATCCGGGCGGTCCGCACCTCCAAGGGTCGGATCGATTGCGATCACGTGGCGGTATGCGTCGCAGGCCACTCCGGCCACGTCGCGGAGATGGCCGGCTTCCGGTTGCCGATTACCTCGATGTGCCTGCAGGCCCTGGTGAGCGAGCCGGTGAAGCCGTTCCTGCACCGGGTCGTCCTGGACCCGGCGACGGGCACCTATGTCAGCCAGTCCGACAAGGGAGAACTCGTGGTGGGCGGTGGTCTCGACCTCTATCCGTCCTACGCGCAGCGCGGCAACTGGCCGGTGCTAGAAACGGTCGTGGCCGGCCTGATCGACGTCCTGCCGGCGGCATCCAACCTCAAGATGCTGCGCAAGTGGGGCGGTGTCTGCGACATCGTTCATGACAGCTCGCCGATCATCGGTCGTGCACCCGTCGACGGCATGTACCTCAATTGCGGCTGGGGCACGGGCGGGTTCAAGGCCATCCCTGCCGGAGGCTGGCTGACCGCCCATCTGATCGCGAACGGCGAGCATCACCCGGTCAGCCGCCCCTTCGACCTGGAGCGTTTCACCACGGGCCGCCTGATCGACGAAGCAGCCGCCGCCGGCATCGCGCATTAGCATCCTGCCCTCGACAATTAGAAGCGTAATCATTGCTTGGATGTTGTTCTCGCTTCTATTTAATTCCGTTACTTAGGTTTATACAATATATTGTGTTTATTACTGCCGGAAGATCATTTAGGCACCCGCACGCCGACCACCGTGCGGCGCTATCTCGAGCTGCCGCCCGACGCCCTCCCGGGGCCGTACACCTGGGCCTGATCCGTCACCTGGAGGCGGCGTGGAACGGATAGCCGGCAAAGATCCGCGCTACCCGATCCGAGACGGCCTCCTCACTGGGAGCTGTCTCGACGACATCGTCGATCTCGCTGACGGCCACGCCCTGCCAGACGAGCTGTCGCCTTGCCCGATCGATCAGGTCGATGTTGAGCGTGCCCAACGTATAGCTCTGAACGTCGGTCCAGCCGCCATATCCTGCCCAGCGTCCATAGAACCCGTCGCCATACCCGTAGAAGTCATAGGGCCAGGGCCCCCAGAGCGGCGGTGTCGAGGTGACGCGGACCTTGTTCTGCAGGCCCGCATGGAAGTTGACCAGGAGGTCCGGCGCCTCGGCCTGCTCGACATAGCCCCGCGCCATCAGCTCGCGGCTCACCGCCGCCTTGAGGCGCTGCGTGAGAAGAGAGGAGTATCCGTTGGGGTCGGTGCCGAGCTTGGGCTCGAACCCGAAGCTGCGGTAGGTGCCGAAATCCGCCGTCCGGTCGAAGTCGGTCCGGATCACTGGCTCGCGCGTGCAGGCCACCAGCGATACCATCAGAAGCACCCACAGAAACCTGCCGACGAACCGCATGGCTGTCTCCTCGGATGTTCTTCCCATACGTGCATGACAGAAGGACCAACGGCAAGCCGGCAGGCAACACGTCGGATGCTGCCTTCACCTGCCCCGGCATCATCCTGCAGAATACTTCTGGACCAGCCTCAGAACCCCGCCTTGATCTTGTCGAATTCGCTGATCATCCGTCGACGCATGGCCGGCGGCAGCGGCGACTGGAAGAGCATCTTTGCCTTGAACTCATCGGTTCGGGCGAAGCTCTTCTCCTCAAGGAGGTCTGGATCGATGGCCCCCATCCCATCGCGGTTACCGTGGCCATAGCCCCAGGCCTCGACGAGATAGCCGGCAATGCCCGGATCCGAGACCGCGTTGAGGTAGTGGTAGATCTGGTCGCTCGGCCCTGGGTGGTCCTTGAGGATCACGTAGCCACACACCCAGGTGGAAAGGCCCTCCTCGGTATCCTTGTTCATGGTGACGGGTTGCCCGGACGCCTGCAGGGTCGTGGGCGT
This sequence comes from Geminicoccus sp., assembly GCF_036263595.1. Taxonomy (NCBI): domain Bacteria; kingdom Pseudomonadati; phylum Pseudomonadota; class Alphaproteobacteria; order Geminicoccales; family Geminicoccaceae; genus Geminicoccus; species Geminicoccus sp. Next base: position 17,275 of record NZ_DATAGQ010000026.1, read on the forward strand.
CTCGTTCCATGCCCAGGCGATCTCGACCTCGCCGCTGCCCAAGGCCTGGGAGATGTCCGAATTGGCGATCCAGTAGAAGCGGACGTTCCTATGGACCTTGCGCAGGAATGCCGACGCTGCCTCGAACTGCTGGTCCGACAGATCGGACCAGTCCTTCACACCGATGGCCAGCAAGGCCAGCGCATAGGCATCGTCGACATTGGCGCTGATCGACACCTTGCCGGCATATCTCGGATCCGCGAAGACCAGCAGGGACGCCACGTCCTCGGCCGGAACCAGATCGGTACGATAGACGAGGCCGGTATTGCCCCATTCGAAGGGGACGACGAAGTGCATCCTGTCCTGGACGAAACCCGGCAGGTCACGAAGTGCCGGGTCCAGCTTGTTCCAGTGGACGAGCTTGGAGGTGTCCAGGGGTTCCAATAGCCCTGCATCCCGCCAGAGCGCGACGGACTGTGAACAGGGATGGGCCACATCCGCCCGAAGACCGGCCTTGAGTTTGCGCAAAGCCTCCTCCTCGTCGGAGAAGAGGACGAAGTCCGGCGAGCGGCCCATGGTTGAGACATAGGCTGGGTGAAATGACGGGTCTTCGTAGCCTTGCCAGTCGAGCACGGTGATGCTGACCTCTTCGGCTGGGATGGAGGCCGACCACGCGGACAGGACCATCAAGGCCATCATCCAGACGATCCCATGCCTGCCCATGTCACACACCTTGCAATTCGGCGGCCTCGCCGGTGGGAACGCCACCTCCCCTCCAGGCCCCGCAATCTGACTAGCACCTGAACGGTCAAGCAAGTGCGCCCGTCAGTCACCCCACAAACGCGAGAGAGTTTGATATCCATCCACGCATGGTTGTATCTCCAGACCGGGGTGGACGACGATGCCGTGTGACCAGATGGACCCGATGCATCCCGTCGACCTGAGCGACCGGCAACGAAAAATCCACGATCTCATTAGCAAGGGACTGTCCAACAAGGCGATCGCCCACGCGCTGGGGATCCGGGAGGCTACGGTCAAGACGCATGTGACGGCCCTCCTGCGTCGCCTGGGCGTGACATCCCGCACGCAAGCAGGACTACGTGGCTGGCATCACAATACGGACTGAGGCACACACGGGCTTGCACTCCTCGGTTCGCTCGCCTACCTACCGGCCACGCCTTGTCCCCATCGTCTAGAGGCCTAGGACTCCACCCTTTCAAGGTGGCGACACGGGTTCGAATCCCGTTGGGGATGCCAAGCTTTACTATGACCTTAGCTGACATGTGGGAGCATCCGACAGCTTGAACGCTGCGTTGAATGCTATACTTCGGAAATATACGTCTCTGGATGGTGATGGACGTCAGCAGCCTGATCTATGCTGGCCAAGCTCTTCTTTAGTCATCTGCTCCTATCGATCAGCAGATGATGGCCTCCGTCTGACACCGCAGACTGACCTACGTACCTAGTCTGAGGCGCACCTTCTCAACCTCTAGGGTAAGCCGCAGCCTGGAACACACAGGGTGCGGTCCAAGAAAGAAGTTAGCTCGGAGCGTCATTAGCGTCATCGCGTCATCACCTGCTCGCGCACATGACACTGCCATCCTAGTCACCCTGATAGCCCACGGGAGGGCTGCAGAAGGCCCTTTTGAGCAAGTAGCGGTGTGGGCTGTGCCTTCGAGCTGGTAATCTCATACGTTAACACCGGGAGATGCTCAGGCTTGTGGTCAGCAACAAGAAAACAAGAGCGCTCAGCCCCACCACAGCGTGTGGTTTCTTCTCAATGGCAGCTGCCAATAGCGCTTCAGGAAAGGAGTTCAGCCGGCATCGGCAGGAGCTGGATGAGCCAGTGATTGTCGAGCTGTGGCTCAGCTGCGATCTGGTCGTGACCTACCACGACCCCCGACGCTGATGTCCGATCCGAAGGGGCTAGGGCCTCCTCTTCCTACACAACCAGCACGCAAGAGCAGAAACGTGACAGCCAACAGACGTATGATCGTCTCCTATGCGAAGTCTGTTGCCGTCAGAGTCGTTACGCCGAAGAGGGTGATGGTACCGCTGCCGGAAAAGCCGGGGTCATTAGTCGAAGCTGCGAACTTATCGACGTCAATCGTCAGGCTGGATTTTTGCTCGCCCATGAAGGACTGCAGGCCAATCGATACAGCCTGATCGGCATCCGTAATGACGCCGTTGCCGTTCGTGTCCAGGTCGGAAAACTTAAAGTCGTACTCATCATGGGGGCTTTCGGGGCCCCAAACATTGCTCGAAATGTCTATCTTGTCTTCGCCGCGTGTGAAGTCCGTTATTACATCTGACACGCTGGTGAGCTGGCTATAGCCGTGGTCGATGATCCAGTCGTAAGCAACCCTGAAGCCATACTCGAAGGTGTCCCTCCCGCCCCCGCCGGTGAGGATTGATTGTTTGCCTTCACTAGGCGCCGTATAGCCGTGGTCGCCAGTGTGCAGGACGTCGTTACCATCGCCGCCGATCAGGCGGTCGGCACCATAGTCACCGTAGAGCATGTCGTTGCCGGTACCGCCATCGAGCCTGTCGTCTCCCAGGCCCCCGGATAGCTGATCGTTGCCAGCCTCGCCCCGCATGTTGTCGCCAAGGTGTCCACCAGAG
>NZ_DATAGQ010000027.1:0-6376 GCF_036263595.1 Geminicoccus sp.
CGACACCCTGCTGGACCCGCGCTTTGCCGACAACCCTCAGGTCACCGGCGAACCGCACATCCGGTTCTATGCTGGCTGTCCGCTTGTCCTCCCCTCTGGCAGCTGCGTCGGAACCTTGTGCATCATCGATACGCAACCGCATCAACTGGACGAGGCTGCGGTACGGCTGCTGCAGGACCTTGGCCATCTGGTCGAACGGGAACTAAGCGACAGAGGTTAGCTGGAATGCCGGCCGATGACCTTGATCAGTCCGTGTATCAGGTGGCGCCCCCAGCCGAGCGGAAGGACGACGCCGCTTTCGCGGTCGCGGCGAACACGTCCTTCGCCTGGGCCGTCGACATGGCGAGTGTCGTCCGCACGTCGGTCACCCCGCCGCCGGCGGCAAAAGCCGTAGATGGGCATGCGGGGAGGGACCTTGTCTTGTTAGGATCTCAATTTGCTCAGGTTACTGTCTCGGATGCTCCAGAGCAGCCTATCCGAGACGCACTTCATTGTCTTGTGCTGCAGTCCTGCCGGAGTACACCCATGCAATGCTCAGGTGCGATTGGTGGAGGAGGCTGCGCAGGATACTGTTGTACAGGATGCTACACTGCCATGTTCAGCGTCTGCCAGGAGGATGTGCTGTGTAGTGTTGACGGTATCAGTATAATCTGAATGTGCTGACGAGCACTTCCTGTAGAAGAAGGCGTTGATCAATGCGGCACCTGATCATGCTTGCTGGCGCGGCTATAGCACTTGGGGCATGCACAAGTGCCAGCGACACAGCTGATGACCAGCGGCGGCAGGCAGGCCTGATCCAATGCCCTGGCGGCAGCGATACCCTTGCCAGCTGCCTGGAAACAGCAACCAGGGAATGTCCAGCTGGCTTTGATATGCTCATCCTCGAAGAGGATCTCGAAGCATCGACGGCTGGGTCCTCTGGACCTCGCTTCATGGCAAAGTGCCGCGAGTGAGGTGTCATCCAGCTTGAGATCGTCCGCCTGGGTCAGGCAAGGAGCTTGGCTCAGATGGCCCGATCAGCCGTAGGACCTGGACGGGTCTGGTCTTGCCCTTGAGAGGCTCCTGAAGCGGCAAGAGCTTCGCCTGGTACATGTCCCGTACAAGGGCATAGGTCTCCGCCGAGATCAGGATCCGGCAGTGGTCGTCGATCGTCGCCGCGGGGTCCTTGAGCTGCTCGAGCCTGGCAGCGATGTTGGTGGTGTCGCCCAAGAGCGCATACTGCAGCCGGCTGCGCCCGCCGATGGCGCCAGCGGTGACGTTGCCGCTATGGATGCCGATCCGGATGCCGATCGGCGGCAGACCTCGTTCCGTCAGTTCCGCGCTGAGCTTGGGCAGGGTCTCCCGGATCATCAGAGCAGCATGGCAGGCGTTGATGGCATCCTGCTGGACGTCCTCATGGCTGGTGCGTGGGATGGGGGCGCCGAACACCGCCATCATCCCGTCGCCCATGAAGTCGGCGACGATCCCGCCGTGCTCGGTGACAAGATCAGTCATCTGGCCATGGAAGCGCTCCAGCCACTCGAACAGCTCGTGCGGCTGCAGTCGCTCCGCCACGCCGGTAAAGCCACGGATGTCCGAGAACAGCACGGTGGCCGGGAGCACTCTAGGGATCGGCCGGATGCCATCTACCAGCTCATCCCGCTCCGCCCAGAGCTGGTCGGCCACCGAGGGTGGCAGATAGCTGCGGAACAGGCCGGAGATGGCCTGGCGTGATCTGGTCTCGCGCCAGGCCACCAGCAGGAAGCCTAAGCCTGCGGCAATCAGCCAAGCCAGCAGGCTCGGGATCCAGGACACCCACCAGCCTTGCCCCATCGCCAGCCAGGCGCCGGCAGGGAAGAGCAGGGCACCGCCAAGGACGACCAGCAGCGATGCCCATGGCCGCCACACGAGCGCACCGGCCAAGGTGCCGCCAAGCGCAGCCAGACCCAGCAGGCCATAGGTCCACCAGGAGGAGGCTGGCTGGAACACCGGCAGCTCGCCACGCCCCTCCAGGATGAGCTGGGCCGCCAGCTGGGCATGCACCTCCACACCGAAAATGCTGCGCAGCGGCAGCTGATTGGCCGGATCGTCCACCCGCTCCGCGTTGAACAGGGCACCGGTGAAGTAGTCCTTCGACGATCGGGCGAGGGGACCGATCAGGATCGTCTTGCCGGCAAAGTCCTCAGGCTTGGTGCGCCCAGCCAGAACATCGGCAAGCGAGACCCTTGGCACCTGGCGTAGCGGCCAGCTCAACAGGCGCTGGTAGCCGCCAGCATCCAGCCGGACATAGGGGCCATCATGGCGCGTAAGCCCTGGCATGGGATGCTCACCAAGCTTGGACACACCCTCCGGGGTCTCTCCAAAGCCGATCTGCTGCTTTGCAAGCGCCGCCAACGCCATCCTGGTACCAAGCGACCATAGCCATAGGTCCTCGGTCTGCGATGCCAGCAGTCCTCTGCGGACAACCCGGTCAGCTTCGTCGGTCACCATCTCTGCGCTGACCAGACGATCACCCAGATCCAGGAATGGCGCCAGCTGGCTGTATTGGATGGCAGCACGATCCGGGAACATGCCGGTGTTCAGGATCACGACGAGCCGTGGGTCGGATTGCAGAAGGGTGGAGAGCCGTCTGAACCCGGCAAGATCGGGATAGGCACCCAGAGGCCCAACCGGCACATCGCTACGGAAGAAGTCGATGCCGGCCACAATTGGATCGGCCGCCAGGATCCGCTGCAGAGCGTCGGCCAGAACAGCATCCTTGGGCCGATCACCATAGATCCGCTGGTCGCGCTCGGTAACGCCCACGATCATGACGCCGGGATCTGGCAGGACCCGCTGGCGGTTCTGCGCGTTGACCATGAGGTCATGGCTCAGCAGTTTCAGCCGGCCTTGGGTCCGTGTCGTGGCCAGGACCCCGACGACGGCAACGGCGGCGAGAAGCACGGTCAGCGCAGAGGCTAGATCACGGCGCTGGCGGAGCAGGGGTCGTCACACGCGCTGCGGCCTCCAGCAAGGATGGTGTTGCATGGGCTGAGCATCAGCAGGATCACCCGAGCAGGCGAGGGGAGCCCATCCAAGGACAAGCCTCAGGCAGATATCCTGCCGCTCATGACTTCGGCTCAGCCGCTGGTCCTTCGCAGGGCAGAACCGCCGCGGATGACACCTGCAAGGGGGCTTCACCGTCAGCTGCTGTTCCTTCCGCTGGTGCTGCATGGAGGCTGGCAAGCGGCCGGTCGGGGGAGGGTGGTAGACCACCCTTGCCCGTGCGGATGAAAGTCGAACGGTCGCTGCCCTGGGCGGCACAGCTTTCCCGCAAGAGCTGGTCGGCGTCCAGAAAGGTGCCGGTAGCCAACTGCAGTTCGCTGCCGAGGTCGGTCTGCAGGCCGGTAGTCTCCACCGACGAACTGGCGGCAACAATGCTGGTGGCAGAGATGACGGTGGTGTCTCCAAGGAGCCGTGCCTCGCCCGAGCCCTGCAGGGGCTGACCGCTGCCGGTGAGCGACTCTACCCTGCTGTTGTTCAACGCGATGACAGGTGCCTGCAGCGTGATCAGGCTAGCTCCTGCGGCCGGCTCAATACCGCTGGAGGTGACGTCAGCGTTTAGAAGATAGATCAGTCCGGTTGCGGTGATGCCGATTTGACCGCCTACCGCAGTTTCTCCACGAGTACGCACGCTAGCATCTGCAATTGTCAGGGTATCAGTTATGATATCGACATTGCCGGCAGCTCCACTGCCAAGCGTAGACGAGCTGATTTCGCCCGCGTTATGGATCTCAAGTTCACCTGCTTGAACCGTTACTCCACCAGCCTCGCCGCTAGAGTCAGGCCCCGCTTCGCTGCCAATGCCAGTGAAGGCAGGAGGACCAAAGCCGCCACCGTTGATGATGAGTCGTTTGGCTTGAACCTTTACCTCACCGCCATCCCCTTCTGCAAAAGTACCGCTACTGATAGCGCCGAAGTCGGAAATCTCGAGTACGTCTGCTTCAACGCTTACAAGACCAGCGTCCTTTGTGCCTTGCGTATCACTTGTGATCAGACCGCCGCGGCGGATCTGTAGCTGACCGGCCTTAACGGTCACTACTCCCGCACTGCCCGTAGAATTCGGATTTGTCTGACTTGTGATACCGGTAAAAGCGGGAGACGCAAAGCCGCTGTCGATGATCAGTTGGCCAGCTTCAACGAATACATTGCCTGCATCGCCTGCCGCGAACGTGCTGCTGCTGATCGCCCCCACATTGAGCAACTTGAGCACATCAGCCTCGACCTTCACCATGCCGGCCCTGCCGCCGGTAGAGAGCCTGCCAGCCTGGCTCGTGATACCAGTGTTCAAGCCCCCACCATCGATGGTTAGATGGCCAGCGTTGACTGTTACCTGACCCCCAGTGCCTGCAGCAAAGGAACCACTGCGGATCTCCCCACCCTTGAGAATGTCCAACGAGGTCGTGGCCGTGACCGTCACTGGACCACCATTCCCAGTCGAGCCTTCCTCAGCACTGGCGAAAATGCCAGTAGGCAGTCCAGAAGCTTCGCGGTCGATAAGCAGCTGGCCGGTGTTAACTGTCAATTCTCCCGCATTTCCACCGGAAAATGTACTACTACTTACTACACTTCCTTCCCGGATATGCAGAGCATCGGCCTCAATATTTATTTTTCCGGCTTGACCTATGCTACCCCTTTTAGCCTCGCTGCTGATGCCGGTTAAAAATCCGGATCCAGTGCTATCGATATATATTTTGCCAGTGTCGATCTTCACGTCACCCGCGTTGCCTGCCCCGAAGGTGTTGCTGCTGATCGCACCCCCATTCAGTATGTTCATCACTCTCTCAGCAGTGACTGTCACTGGTCCAGCATTGCCGCCGGTAGAGGAAGATTCAGCGCTGCTAAAAACTCCAGTCGCGAACTCAGAATCTCCGCGTGCGATGGTCAGCTGCCCGGTTTCGACCGTTACTCCGCCCGCATTTCCTGCAGCCCTGGCTCTGCTGCTAGCATCGCCACCCTCATAAAAATCAAGCGTGTCGGCCTGAATAATTACCTGTCCACTACTGCCGGTACTGCGTGCGTCCGTCGTTGCTTGTGATCCTGAGGTGACGGCTACCACTGACGCTTCAACAACGATGCCACCACTTGCATTCTTTGCACCTATATTATCAGCATTGATCAACGAGAAGTCTTCTGCGACAAGGCGGTCACCACTGATGTGCACTGTACCGCCGCCATTGCCGCTGACGTCGACGAGGGCGCGGTCTGACAGACGAATGTCGGCGCCAGCGCCAATCATTTTCCCGTCTGCGATCTGCATGCTGCCGGCGCCATCTATGGCACTAATAGTGACACGACCAGCTTCCGCCTCAATGAATCCTAAGGGTCCACCCTTAATTTCGACATCTCCGCCTACTAGGGACAACGCCTTTCCCTCCGGCACCTCCAGCACGCTCTGGTCGACCGTGATCTTGCTGCGTTTGTCGCCCAGGAACCCGAACGCCTGCGGGGCCGCCACGCTGAGCTGGCTGCCGGCCGGATCCAGGGCACTGAACACGGCACCATCCGCAAAGCGCAGCTCGTCCGCCGTGCTGGCATGGAACGAGCCCGGCACGTCCAGCCTGGCGTTCGGCCCGAACACCACCCCGCTCGGGTTGATCAGGTAGACATCCGCGCCCGGCACGGTGGAGGCCAGCGTGCCGTCGATGGAGGAGGTCTGCCCGCCCGTCACCCGCGAGATCACGTTGTTCAGCCCGCCAGGACCGGTGAAGGTCACCTTGCCGTTGGTCTGGACCCCGAACCGCTCGAAGCTGTGGAACAGGTTCTGGCCGCGGATCTGGCCGAGACCAGCTTCCACCTCAATATTGCTGCCCGTGCGGCTCACCTTAGGGCCGAGCGTGCCGTCCGTGGCGACTTGGGCCACCGCGGGCCAGAGCGAGGTCGTGGCGAGCAGGAAGGCGAGGGCCGATATCCGGCCAGTGCTGATGTACATTAGGCGCCTCCCAAGGTTATGTTCAGCCTTGGACTGTCAGTAGGCACTGATACTCAACACATGAGAACCAAATGCAAGCGCCTAACAAGATCAGATTTTACAATATTTAGTAGTTACTTTCGCTCTGGCGGTATCAATCTACCTAGATTTACATCTGCCGAATTAGGAAGATCACCCAGAAGATAACGAACAATAGTTGTAGCAGCAATTCAGCGCAACTGGCCTTGTCATGAAAGCAACTGCAAGCTTGGAGTTAAGTACCGTCTCCGCCCTGCCTCAATACAAGTCGAACCCGATGCGGAAGCTGATGCCGGCGTCCTGGAGGAAGTCGTCGTCATTGTCCTCGCGGTTGAGCAGCGGGACGCCCCAGTAGAGCTCCGCCAGCATCCGCGGCGGGAAGCGCCAGCGCACGCCGATGCCCAAGGA
>NZ_DATAGQ010000028.1:0-3182 GCF_036263595.1 Geminicoccus sp.
ATCGACCGCTGCTTGCATCTGGACAGCCGAGGTTGGTGTGTCACCCCAGGCACCGGCCGGAAAGGCCTGGTTCATGCTGGTCAGGATGGCCAGGGACTTGTCGCCCCAGAAGGTCGACCAGGGCATGCCGGTCAGCGCCAAAAAGCCGATGAACAGCCCGGCGACCATGCCGGTGACGGCATGAAGATCCCGCCAGAACACCCGCTGCCTGGACGTGCCGCGCAAGCTGACGATCCCACCGCTCTGCCGTCTCCTCGGCCACCAGAGATAGAAGCCGGTCACCACCAGGATGATCGCCCAGCCGCCCACGATCTCGATGAGGTAGCTGGGCCAGGTGCCGAACAGGGCCAGGCTGTGCAGCTGGCGCACCGTCCACATGACCGAAGCTTGGTCGCCGAGCGTGCCGAGCACCCGGCCGTCATAGGGGTCCAGGAAGACGGAGAACTTCTCGCTGGAGGGCGACTTGATCCCGACCTCGGCGGAGGCCTTGGGGTTGGCCGGCGGCAGATACTTGTAGGCCGTGCCGGGGTGGGCCGCGAGTGCGCGGCTGGTCAGGTCCGCCGGCTGAAGGGCCGGCGAGGTCTGCGCCTCGACCGTCAGCAGGTCGCGGTGGAACCAGCCATCCAGTTCGTCATGGAACAGATAGAGCCCACCAGTCACAGCGAGCAGGATCAGGAACGGCAGGGCGATCAGCCCGGCATAGAAGTGCCAGCGCCAGACGGCACGGTAGATGGCGGCGCGGGCCGGCCGTTGCGCGGTGGCCTGCCGAGCGCCAAAAGCGATGTCACCCATCTTCGTCCCGCATCACTGAACCCTGAATGTACAATCTCTGGTGCAGATAGGGTAGAGAGCTGGGAGCGAGTACATCAAGCCTTGCTCAAGATGGTCAGACGGCGTCGGCAGGCACGCTCTTGCGCCGGCCACCGACCTTGAGCTTGGGGAGTAGGCCGCGCGTGCTACGCTTACTGGTCGACGCAGCCGTGGCTGCTGCCTGCTCCGGCTGGACCAATGCCGGCTGCAACAGCAACTCGGCTTGCTGCTCTGCCACCGGCGGATCAGCCTGTACCTGCTTGCGCGGCCGCCCACGACCTCGCTTTGCCGGTGGCTGGTCCGGTACCACCACAGCAAGTGCGGGCTGAGCCACCTCTGGCATCGCAGCCTGATCTGCCGGCCGCAGCCGCAGGGCACCCTCGATCAGCTCGAGCTGCAAGCGGTCGCCGGTCTGAAGGCCCAGCTGCTTGCGCAGCTCGGCAGGAAGGGCAAGCCAGCCGTGATCATGCAGGCGAAGGTTGGACATGGTTGGAAGCATCTTTCGATCAGGATCGTGCGGGGAATTTGATCGCGTGGCGAACGGCAGCGGCCATCAACAGGCTGGTACCCATCGCTCACCACGTTTCAGGATAGCCGAAGCGAGCACTTCGACCAATGACAGATCGCGATCGTGGATTGGTTGATGAACGGCCAGGTGCCGGCGTAGTCCCTGGTCATCACGTCGCAGCCACCATGGCGCCATCATCCAGCCTGTGCCTTGGCTGCCTGGAAGGTTAGCTGCTTTACGCAGGAGCGAGGTTTGCATGCCCATGAAGCCGTGCTCAAAGGACAGCGCGATCGGGTAGTGTCTCAGCTTGAGGTTCGCTGCGGCTGACGCCAGCACTCTTTCCCTATATGCTTACTGCCAAGTATCAATCGGAGGCGGGTGATGGCTATTATTCAGACAGAACTTGGCGAATATGAGCGACCTCTGATCTTGAGTGACCCCGAACTAGTGAATGAGATGAAGACGTGGAGGAAAGTGGTCGAAGACAGGTTTGGGGATGGGGACAGTGAGCTAGTAGCCGTCCGCGTTGGGCCAGATGGAGAGCTGATTGGCGTCTTCCGGAGGAAGACCAACGATGCCTAAGGGACAAAGGGCGAGAAGCGCCCCGCCAACATGATCAGCAACGTTGTCCACGTCATGCGGATCGCAACGGGCGAGGTCGAGGAAGGTACGCCTGTCGATGATGGAACGGATCCGGCCGCGAAGGTAATTGGCCAGAAGCACGGCAGTGCATGATTGGCCAGGCCGCAGCCTTCTCCAGGATGCCGCCATTCTTCAAGCAGGCGGTGATCCGCTCGTTCGGGACGAGATCCTCTATGGGCTGGACCGGCTGCCCGAGGGCAGGGTGCGTGCCTCAGGAACTTCAAAGACTGCGGCATGGCCGTGTTGGATCCCTTGGCAAGGGTTGAGGGACGTACCGGCTGAACATGCCGATGTGGTTGATGTACCGTCCGCTTCGCCATGAAGCGCATCAGCCGTCGGGCAGCGTTTTCGGTTAAGGCTCCTGCACCGATTAGGGCGGAGAGCTTCTTCTTCCGGCTGGTTTAGGCCGATTACACCCAGCACTTGCGCTTTCGTACTGGTGAGATGGCCTAGCGTGAAGACATGCGCCCGAAGAGCAACGGCGTGCAGTGGGAGCGGACTACGGCCGGTGCACTAAGCCACTCCAAGAGCCGCAACTGATGCGGCTGCTGGCAGCGGACGGCACGATGCCCATGGCTCAATTACAAAAGCTATTCAACAGGTTCACATGAGGAAAAGTGAAGATCGTTCTCATCAATCTCCTGATAAGATTCTGATCCTTTAAGTCGTTCTAGCGCCTCAGCCCTCTTAGCCGGAGCTTGCAGTGGTGAAATTCATAGGGGCACCTACAACCGGCCTTAAGCCTCAGCTACCTGCTAGATCATATATTCTTCAGTCCTGCTCGCTTTAAGTCGTTCGAGCTATAGAGAATTAGCAACCTTCCCTACCGTACGAGGTCCGTACACAACCCGCTCAATAAGCCCCTCTCGCCGCCGAACGGTCGCATCCACCCGCTTCTCAATCGTCCGGGTCGTGGCTTCGTCGTTCTGGTCGAAGCCCTTGCGTTCCATCAGCACCAAGGCGATCTCGCGCGCCGTTAGCGGCTCAGATGCCTTCCGTAGCGCCTCCAGCGTCATCCGCAGCATTTCGCCGTTACCGAACCACTCGTGTCGCTGACGGCGCTTCTTCGGCACGATGGCGTCTGGACACCTCCATTTACTGGCCAGGGCACCCGGTTTTGGACAATGCGCCTGCTGCGGCGGGTTTTGAGCCTATGCTTCTGGGGCCACTCCTCGTGGTGGAGTTGGATAATGCGGCAGGCCAGCCGTCTTCAGCCTGGCAG
>NZ_DATAGQ010000029.1:0-8579 GCF_036263595.1 Geminicoccus sp.
CGCGATAGATTGAGGACGTTTTCATATGGCCGGAAGCGGCGACCAGCTCGGGATACCGATTCTCACGCGTGCACGCATTCTGATCGTCGAGGCGCGCTACTACGCCGAGATCAACGACATGCTCGTGGTAGGTGCACGGCGAACACTCGAGAAGGCGCGGGTGAACCGCGTCGACCATGTGGTCGTGCCGGGCGCCTTGGAAATCCCCGCGGCGATCGCGCTGGCGCCAAAAAGCTATGACGGTTTTGTCGCCCTGGGGGTGATCATCCGCGGGGAGACTACCCATTATGATACCGTCGCCTACGAAAGCTCGCGTGGGATCACGGAACTCGCGATCCGAGAGCAGCGCCTCGTAGGCAACGGCATCCTTACGGTCGAGAACGAGAAGCAGGCGATCGTGCGTGCAGATCCTGCGCAGTTGGACAAGGGCGGCGGTGCGGCCCTGGCGGCCCTTCACCTCATCGCATTACGGGACAAGTTCCGCGGATGACCCGCAAGAAGACCAGCAAGCCGATCACGAAGCGCCGGGCTGCCCGCTTCGCTGCCATCCAGGCCCTCTACCAGATCGAGCTAATGGGTGCCCGGCCGAGCATGGTCGTGCACGAATTCGACGACCACCGCCTGTCCGAGCTGTTCGAGCCCTTCCTGCCCGACGAGCCGGCGCCGGATGTCGACAGGGAATGGTTCCGGCTGGTGGTGACCGGTGCTGCCGAGGAGACGGCCAGGCTCGATGGCGACATTGCTCCGCTCCTGGCCACCGGCTGGACCATGGAGCGGCTGTCGGCGCCCATGCGCGCGCTCTTGCGCTGTGCCGCCTATGAACTGGCCTACCGCCACGACGTGCCTCCGAACGTGGTGGTCGACGAGTATGTCGAGCTCGCCTACGCCTTCTTCGAAGGAGGCGAGCCCGGCTTCGTCAACGCGATCCTGGATCGGCTGTCCCGGGACATGCGCCGGGACGTGCCGACGGTCTAGCGAGGACGTCGATGGCGCTCGGCGAGTTCCAGATGATCGACCGGCTGTTGAAGCCGCTGGCAAGCGGCTTCGCCGGCGCGCTCGGCCTTTCGGACGACGCGGCGCTGCTCGATCCGCCGGCGGGGCGGCAGCTGGTGATTGCCAAGGACGCGATTGTCGAGAACGTTCATTTCCTGAGCGCCGATCCGCCGGCAACAGTCGCCAAGAAGCTGCTCCGGCAGAACCTGTCGGACCTGGCCGCCATGGGGGCCCAGCCGCTGGGCTATCTCACCGCGTTCGGACGGCGTCGCGACCTGCCCGAGGAATGGCTGGCGGCGTTCGTGGCAGGGCTCGCGGAGGACCAGGCAAGCTTCGGCCTGCACCTGCTCGGCGGCGACACGGTTGCCACGGAGGGGCCTCTGTTCTTCTCCCTCACGATCCTGGGCACCGTCCGATCGGGCCAGGCACTGACGCGCGGCGGGGCGGCCGCCGGTGATCTCGTCTGCGTGTCGGGCAGCCTTGGCGACGGAGCGCTGGGCCTGCAGGTGCTCAAGGGTGGGTCGAGCGGATCGGCGGCGGCCGATGCCTATCTCGTCGACCGCTACCGGCTTCCGCGTCCGAGGCTTGAACTGGGCCACGCCCTGCACGGGGTGGCAAGTGCCTGCATGGACGTCTCGGATGGGCTGGTCGGCGACCTCCGCCACATCCTCGATGCCTCGCGCGCGGCGCGCGGCCAGGGCCTTGGGGCGACGATCGAGGTCGGGGCACTGCCCCTGTCCGAGGCGGCCAGGATGATGGCGGGTGCGATCGACGCGGCCCTGTCCGGGGGAGACGATTACGAGCTGCTGTTCACGGTCCCGCCGGCAAGGCAGGAGCGGCTGGCGCAGCTGCCGACGCCGGTGACGGTGATCGGTCGGGTCGTCGAGGGAGATGGTGTGGCTGTCGCCGATCAGGGCCAGGCGCGCGATCAACGCGCGCGGGGCTGGACGCATTTCTAGGGGCTCGGAGCAGCGGCCGGGCCCAGCGTCGAAAACAATCTAAAGCATTGAAGTTACGAGCGTCCTTGGGTTCGTTCTTGCAGTTCACGACCTGTGCACGCAACGGGCAGCTTGGCACCCGCGATGACGCGTGGCGTCAGGCGTGGCGGCCCGCGACGGTGGCAGCAGCCCGGCGCCAATGACGCTGGCTCAATGCCTCGGCCAAAGCCGGTCGCAGTTCAGGGCCCTCGTCGGTCAGTGCGACGAGGAGGCGACCAACTTCCTCCTCCTCGACCCAGTCGATCGGGTCGCGGCGGCTCAGCTGGTCGCGCACGAGGGACGTCTTATCCGAAGCGTAAGGCCACTCGTGCAGGATGTCGTTCAAGATGGATGGTTTGCGATTCATGCTCATGAATATGGACTTAGCGAACAAATATTACAACAATGTTAATTCTCGACGATGGCTGCGTGATCATGCGCTGGACAGGCGGCTTTGTCGCCCGACACGTGGTGGCAACGAACCGAATCGGACGGATCAGCGACCGGTCAGGCCTAGAGACAGCATGCGCTGCAGGACACCATCGCGATGAACACTGCCATGGTACAGGGCGCGGGCGACGTGCAGCACGACCAGCACGATGATCGTCTTGGGGAGGGGCACGTGGACCGAGCCGGCCCAGCCTTCCGAGCCACCACCGTACGGCGAGACGATCAGCAGGGGCTCGAGGATCGGGGCCACGTAGAGAAGCACGTGGTTCGTGCGGGCGGCGATCTTCAGGGCCAATGGCGCGTCCTGCGGCAATGGCCGCCACGGGCTGGTACGGCGCCAAGCGATCCTGGGTGATGGTCAGGATCAGGATCGCGATGCCGCAGATCGTGCGGATGCGAAAGAAGACGTAGCGCCGAGTCGTTTCCGGGACGGACTGGTCCAGCTCAGGCCGATCGCGACCTGGGCCAGCACGAAGCCCACCACCAGCCAAAGCAGCAACTTCGAGAGCCGGATCATGGCTTTCCGACATCCGGCACTCCTGGACCGCCCGTGCGCCCCTGCCCAGTGGGTGGCAGGGGCGCGATTGGAGGATCCAGTTCAACGACGGCCGGATACTGCCTGGCTTCCGACATGCCGGTCCGAGACGGCCTGGCGTGGTCGATTGGCGGGGGCGTACCCGCCAAGCCGCCTCGGAACGTTCCCTAGCCGCGCCTCATGTGGCGGCTCGGGATCTCGAACATCTCGTCCAGGGTACGCTTCTGCGCGTCGTCCAGCGTCCCGTAGAAGTTGGCATAGGCCGGCTGCAGCTCGGCCACGACGGCGGCGGCCTTGGTCAGCGCATCTTGCACGGTCGTGAGCTTGTCGACGGAGTTGCCGTCGCGGATGCCGCGTACCTCGCCGCAGATCTCCTGGACCTGCGGTTGCGCCTGCTTCAGCGTATCGCGGAGGGCGATCCAGCTCGTCTGCTGCTGTCCCTCGAACTTCGCAAAGCTCTCGAAGGACGTGAGCGCATGCTCAAGTCGCTCGCCCGCCTGAGGCCCGCAAAAGGCGCCCATCATGTGCCCGGGGCCGCGATGCATGCCGCCTCCCGAGCCACGGGCCCAGTCGGGGGGGCTGGCAATGACACCGGCACCTCCGACCACGGCGATCGCCGCAATCGCTCCCAATCCTGCCGCTGTCCAGTTGCGCATGCTCATCTCCCAACGTTTGACGAAACGAGATTGCCACTGCCCTGTTAACGAGTGATGTCGCGTCAAGTAACGAGGTGCCGGAAGCTGCAGATCGGCGGTTGCGACCCATGTCGTGATTGTGACGAAGTGCAACGACCCCTGCCCTGAACCATCGAAGCCGACTAGGATCGCGGCATGGACACCAATCCGATCGTTCTGGTGGTCGACGACGACCAAGAGATCCGCGACCTCGTCGCTGCGTTCCTGTCCCGCCATGGCCTTGCGGTGCGGACCGCCGAGGATGCCCGCACCATGGATGCGCTGCTCGCCGTCGAGCCGGTCGACCTGATCGTGCTGGACGTGATGATGCCCGGCGAGGACGGCCTGACCGCCTGCCGGCGCCTGCGGGCGGAGCGGCCATCCCTGCCAATCATCCTGCTGACGGCGCTGGCCGACCCGATGGACCGGGTGGTCGGGCTGGAGATCGGCGCCGACGACTACCTAGCCAAGCCCTTCGAGCCGCGCGAGCTGCTGGCACGCATCCGGGCGGTGCTGCGGCGCACCCGCCAGGACGAGCAGGCCGGCCCCACCGACGACCCGGCACCGCAGGAGCCCACCCTGCGCTTCTCGGGCTGGCTCATCTACCCGGCCCGCCGGGAGCTGCGCGACCCGACGGGCGTCCTGGTCCCGCTGACCGGCGGCGAGTTCGACCTGCTCCTGGTGCTGGCTGGCGCCGCCGGCCGGGTGTTGACCCGCGACCAGCTCCTGGACCGCACCAAGGGCCGGCAGGCGCATCCCTTCGACCGCTCGATCGACGTGCTGCTGTCCCGCCTGCGCAAGAAGCTGGGCGACGATCCGAAGGAGCCGCAGCTGATCAAGACCGTGCGCGGCGGCGGGTACGTGCTCTCGGTCCCGGTCACCCAGGGTTGACCCGGTCTTGAAGCCGGCCGCCGCCCCCAGCGTCGCCCGGGTCATCCCTGACGGCCTCCGGCGCAAGCTGGCCCCTGCCACGCTGACGACCCGGCTCGTCCTCCTGGCCGTGGCGCTGGTAGCCCTGCTGCTGGCGCTGGCCGCCGCCTGGACGTTCTGGGAGCGGGCCGATACGGCACGGCGGTTCGTGCGCCTCGCCACGATTGACCGCATGGCGGCGACGCAACTGCTGGTGGACCGCCTGCCGCCGCCGGAGCTGCGCGTGGCGCTGCGGGCGATCTCCGGCCCGCTGCTGCTGGTACGCATGCTGGACGAGCCCCGCGGCCGGCCGGTTGACGACCCCAAGCTGGACCGAGCGATCACGCGCCTGATGGCCAAGCACCCGTCCGGGGTGTTCGCAGGGCGCGAGGTGGTCCTGCGCGAGGTCGACCACGAGGATCGGGTCCAGGATGCCGACCAGCCTCCAGACCTCCTGCCCTCCTTTGCGAGGTTCGAGGTCGGCATCCGCCAGTATGACGGGGACTGGCTCATCTTCACCGTGCCGGCCGATACGCTGTCCCGGTTCTGGCTGGGGCGCGTGCTGCTGATCGTGCTGGGCGTCGTGGGTGTCGCCGCCCTGCTCGCCTGGCTCCTGTTCCGCAAGATCACCCGCCCGGTCATCGCGCTCGCGGTGGCGTCCGACCGTTTCGCGGCAGGCCTGCCGGCCGAGCCGTTGCCGGAGACCGGTCCGCCGGAACTCAGGCGCGCCACGGCCGCGTTCAACCGCATGCGCCTGCGCATCGGCGACCTCCTGGCCGAGCGCACGTCGATGCTCGCGGCCATCGCGCATGACCTGCGCACCCCGCTCACGCGGCTGCGGCTGCGGCTGGAAGACCTGCCGGACGATACCGCGCGCAGCCGGGCGAAGGCGGACGTCCAGGCAATGGAGACGATGCTCCGGGAAACGCTGGCCTACGCGAAGGACGTGGCGGGCGTCGAGCAGGCGACCGACCTGGATTTCGCGGCCCTCGTGCGCACGGCCGTGGACGACCTAGCGGATGCGGGCCGCCAGGCTACCTACGAGGGGCCGGACCGCCTGGTCCTGCGCGGGCGGCCGACGGCGCTGCGGCGCGCGGTCGACAACATCCTGATCAATGCCATCACCTATGGGACGCTCGCCGAAGTGACGCTGGTGGCCACCGAGAAGACCGCCGAACTCCAGATCGCGGACCGTGGCCCAGGCATTCCGGAGGCGATGCGGGAGCGGGTGTTCGAGCCATTCTTCCGCCTGGAGACCTCACGGTCCCGGACCACGGGCGGAACCGGCCTGGGGCTGGCGCTAGCCCGGGGCATCGTGCGCGCCCATGGCGGAGATGTCAGGATCCTGGATCGGCCGGGCGGCGGAACGCTCGTCGTGGCGACGCTGGCCCGCTGACGATCCCGCCGGGGATCGTCAGTGGAAGGTGGCCGTCACGCCCGGCGCATCCAGCGAAAAGGCAGGGATGCGGACGTCGAACGTTTCACCCCCGTCGGTGACCATGCTGTAGCTGCCGAGCATCATGCCGGTCGGGGTCGCGAGCGGCGTGCCTGACGTGTACTCGAAGGACTCGCCTGGCTCGAGGCGCGGCTGCTCGCCGACCACCCCCTCGCCACGGACCTCGATCATCCGGCCGCTCGCATCGGTGATCCGCCAATGCCGGCCGACCAGTTGCACCGGTTCGGCTCCCTGGTTGGCGATCCTGATCCGGTAGCCGAACACCCAGCGCTGCTCGTCCGGCCTCGACTGGTCCTCCACGAAGAACGGCTCGACCGACACGGCGATCGAGCGAGTGAGGGCACGATACATGGCTACGGTACCTGTCAATGAGATGGAGAAAATTGGAGACGCTCCAGCCCCGTGTCCAGGGGAGGTCATGCAACCATTGCGCCAGCTGCGCCCTTTGTGCCGCCCGGGATCGGACCCTGCGTCAAGCTGACGTGAAAGAAGGATATTGAATTCAACTAATCGGGGATTTATCGTGTCGCGACAGTCAGACATCGACGGTGACGAGATGGGCAACGAAGAAGACCGGCGCGACAGTGGCCGCGCCGACGATGCAATGAAGGCGGCCTTTGCCCAGCGTCTGCTGTCGGTCATGCGCGAGCGTGGCTGGACGCAGTCCGAACTGGCCCGTCGGGCGCGCATCGGCCGGGACAATGTGAGCGGCTACATCCGCGGCAAGAACCTGCCTGGACCAGCCATCCTGAACAGGCTGGCGGCAGCCCTGGCGGTAGGCCCCGAGCAGCTCATTCCGATGACCAGCGAGCAGGCCTCCGCACCCAAGGCAGGCCACGGCTTCACCCTGCGCCACCTGGCAAACGACGGCGACCATGTCTGGCTGCAGGTCGAGCAGGCGCTGCCCTGGGACCAGGCCGAAGCCATCCTGCGCATCCTCGGCCATTCGCTGCAGCGTCCGTCGATGGCCGCGATGGAATCGCGCGCAGCCTGACCATTCCGACCGGCTGGCGGAGGACCTTCGTCCATCCTTCGCCAGCCTGTTTCGACGTCACCTGTCGACCGAGGGCCAGGCGCGCATCGCCGTTCGCGTCGTCGCCAGCAGCTGCTCGCGGTTCGCCCCGTCCTTCGCCTGGATGGTCATCCCCTGCATGACCGTGTCGTAGAAGGAAGCGAGCCCGGCCGCGTCGACCTCCGCCGGCAACTCGCCGTCCCGGATCCCCTGCTCGATCCGCTCGCGCAGGCGGCGGGTACCAGCCGCGCGCCGCTCGGCCAGCGCATGCTGCAGATGGCTGCAGTCCGACGAGCAGTTCATGGCGGCCGTCACCACCATGCAGCCGGACGGGTGGTCCGGGCAGGTCAGGTGCTGCGCCATGGCTTCCAGCAGCCGCTCGATCGCCAGCTTGGCCGTGGGCGCCTCCGCCAACAGCCGGGCCGCCGCCTGCGATGCCTTGTGCTGATAGCTCTCCACCGCCTCCAGGAAGAGCCGCTCCTTGTCGCCGAACGCGGCATAAAGGCTGGGCGGGTTGATCCCCATGGCAGCGGTCAGCTCGGCAACCGAGGTCGCCGCATAGCCCTGACGCCAGAACAACAGCATGGCACGCTCAAGCGCGGCATCGCGATCGAAAGCGCGCGGCCTTCCTCTTGCCTTGCCCACAGGGGAACGGGTTGTTTCCATAGCACATGTTACATAAACTGTACGTCAGGCCCCTGCAAGGGACCAGACCGCTCCGGCCCGGTCCTGTCTTTTTGTAGGAAGCGTTAAAAAACCACCTTGTGCCGCAGCGGCCGCCTGCTATTTCTGTAGCGGGCAGTACGGAATGGTTGGAACAAGGTGATGGTCGACATGTTGGCCGGCAGGGTCGCCCTGGTGACCGATGGGGTGGACCGGCTGGGGGCGGAAGTGGCGCAACGCCTGGCACAGGAGGGCGCGCATGTCGCGATCGGCTACACCGGGCTGCCGGACCCGGCCGACGCACTCGCCCACGACCTGGAACGGCACGGGGTCCAAGGGGCCGTGTTCAAGTCCGACCGGATCGAGCGGCTGGCCGAGCTGGTGGCATCGCGCTTCGGCCGGCTGGACGTCGTCGTCGATCAGACCGGTGCCAGCCGGCCCTGCCAGGCAGTTGCGGCGACCATGGACGAGTTGCCCTGCCCCCTGCAGGCGGTGATCGCCCGGCTGGGCAACGGCGGACGGGTCATCTCGATCGGCCGGCAGGACCGGGCGGAGACCGGCCGGCCAATGCCCGGCGGACGGTGGAAGATCGCGATGGGCGTGGTCCAGCCTGCGACGCTGGCGGCACGGCGCCCTTCCCGGCGCCTCGTCCCGGTGGCGGCGTGGGCAGCCAGCTTCGAGGACGTGGCCGGCACCGTAGCCTTCCTGGCTGGCCCGCGAGTCGGCCCGGCAGCGGCCATGCCGGCGCCGGGCCGGTCCATGCGACGGCACGACAACAAGAGCGTGGCCGGCCCGGGACGAGCGGAGAACAGTTCCGCCATCACCATGCCCGCACTTGTCGAGGCCTCTTGACGCAGCGTCCGATCCCTTCGTCTATCGGACTTGTAGTGGTGTGAATGCTCAAGGTTGT
>NZ_DATAGQ010000030.1:0-3569 GCF_036263595.1 Geminicoccus sp.
CGACTGCGCCTTCCTTGCGGAGCTGGTCCTGACCGGCCGGCTCGACGAGGACGAAGCGCACGAACTCGCGCATGACCTGGCCTATGGCCTCGCCAAGAAAGCCTACCGGCTTTGACCGGTTCATCAGGGAGAAGATCGATGCTTCGTCGCATGTTCCTTGGAGCCACCGCCGCGCTGGCCCTGCTGGCCGCCCATGGCGCCTCTGCGCAGGAGGAGATGATCCTGCGCTCGGCCGACATCCATCCGGACGGTTATCCGACCGTCGAGGCGGTCAAGTACATGGGCCAGCTGCTGGAGGAGAAGACCAACGGCCGGATCAAGGTCGAGGTCTTCCACTCCCGCCAGCTCGGCGAGGAGAAGGACACGATCGAGCAGACCCGGTTCGGCGTGATCGACATGAACCGCGTCAACCTGGCGCCGTTCAACAACCTCATCCCGCAGACCGTGGTCCCGGCCCTGCCCTTCGTGTTCCGCTCGATCGAGCACATGCACAAGGTGATGGACGGCGAGATCGGCAACGAGATCCTGGCAGCCTTCGAGGCGCACGACCTGGTCGCCTTGTGCTTCTACGACAGCGGTGCGCGGTCCTTCTACACGGTCAACAAGCCGATCCGCTCGTTCGCCGACATGCAGGGCCAGAAGATCCGCGTCCAGCAGTCCGACATGTGGCTGTCGATGATGCAGGCGCTCAAGGCCAACCCCACCCCCATGTCGTACGGCGAGGTCTACTCCGCCCTGCAGACCGGCGTGATCGACGGCGCGGAGAACAACTGGCCCTCCTTCGAATCCTCGAAGCATTACGAGGTCGCCAAGTTCTACACGCTGACCCAGCACTCGATGTCGCCGGAAGTCCTGACCATGTCGAAGGCGACCTGGGACAAGCTCACGCCCGAGGACCAGACGGCGGTGAAGGAGGCGGCCAAGGCATCGGTCGCCAAGATGCGCGAGCTCTGGGAAGCCCAGGAGAAGAAGTCCGAGGAGACCGTGCGCGCCGCCGGCGTTGAGGTGATCACCATCGACAAGCAGCCCTTCATCGACGCGATGGCACCGGTCTATGCCGAGTTCGCCAACACGGAGGAACTGAAGGACCTGGTCGCCCGCATCCAGGCCGTCCAGTAGGACCAGCCGCTCCGGATCGATCCCGTCGCCCTGACCGGGTGGCGGGCCCTGCCCTCCTGGCCGAGAGCCCTGCCCCGTGCGTTCCAATCTGCATCGCCTCGCAGCCTTGCTTCACCTGCTGTCGACGGCAGCGCTCTGGGTGGCCGGGGTGGGCCTCGTGGCCATGACCGCCGCCACCGCCTGGCAGGTGTTCGGCCGCTACGTCCTGAACAGTTCGCCGTCCTGGACGGAGCCTGTCTCGCTGATCCTGATGGGCTGGTTCATCTTCCTTGGTGCTGCCGCCGGCGTGCGCGAGGACACCCATCTGGGCTTCGACGTGCTGGTGACGGTCGTGCCGGCAAAGGTGGCGGTTGCCATGCGCTTCCTGTCCGACCTGGCCGTGATCGTGTTCGGTGCCGGCATGGCCTATTTCGGCGCCCTTCTCGCAGCCGGCACCTGGAGCGCCACGATCCCCGTGCTGCGGCTGCCCGGTACCGTGGAATATGTCTCGATCGTCCTGGGTGGCGTTCTCATCGCGCTGTTCGGGCTGGAGAAGCTGGTGCGCCGGCTGGCCGGCATGGCCCCGGCTCATGTCCCGGTGGACGAAGCACGCGCGGAGGAAGCCGTATGGAACTCCTGATCCTGTTCGGGACGTTCGTCCTCCTCCTCCTGATCGGCACGCCCGTCGCCTTCTGCCTGGGTGTCGCCTCGTTCGCGACCGCCTTCTATCTCGGCATGCCGCCGCTAATCGTCTTCCAGCGCCTGAGTTCCGGCGTTTCCAGCTTCGCCCTGATGGCGATCCCGTTCTTCATCTATGCCGGCGACCTGATGGTCCGTGGCGGGATTGCGGCCCGGCTGGTGCGCCTTGCCGGCTCGATCGTGGGACACCTGCGCGGCGGCCTGGGGCAGGTCAACATCGCCGCGTCGACCCTGTTCGGCGGCATCTCCGGCTCGGCCGTGGCGGATGCGTCCGCGATCGGCGGGCTGATGATCCCGCAGATGAAGGAGCGGGGCTACGACGTCGACTATGCGGTGAACGTGACGGTCACCAGCGCTGTGATCGCGCTCCTGATCCCGCCATCGCACAACATGATCATCTATTCGATCTCGGCCGGCGGCACGATCTCGATCGCCGACCTGTTCACGGCTGGCATCGTGCCTGGCCTGATGCTGGCCGCGGCGCTGATGCTGGCAGCCTGGTTCGTCGCCAGGCAGCGCGGCTATCCCGTCGAGCCATTCCCCGGCCTTGCGATGATCGCGCGGCTCGCCGTGGCAGCCATCCCGGGCATCCTCCTGATCGCCATCATCTTCGGCGGCGTCCGCTCCGGCGTGTTCACGGCCTCCGAGAGCTCCTGCATCGCGATCGTCTATGCCCTGGCGGTCACCGTGTTCGTGTACCGCTCCATGTCCTGGAGCGATTTCGTAGCTGCCACGCTCGGTGCCGTGCGCACCACCGCCATGGTGCTGCTCGTGATCGGCTGTGCGGCCGCGTTCGGCTGGTTGCTTGCCTACCTGCGGGTCCCGGCCGCGATGATCGCCTTCATGAAGACGATCTCGGAGAACCCGGTCGTCATCCTGCTCCTGATCAACGTGCTGCTCCTGTTCCTCGGCACGTTCATGGACATGTCGCCGCTCATCGTGATCACCACGCCGATCTTCCTGCCCGTGGTCACCGCCTATGGGATGGACCCCGTCCATTTCGGCGCGGTGCTGATCCTGAACCTCGGCATCGGCCTGTGCACGCCGCCGGTAGGCTCGGTCCTGTTCGTCGGCTGCGCGGTCGCCAAGATCCCGATCGCGCAGGCGGTCCGCACCATCTGGCCGTTCTACCTGAGCTCGGTCGTCGTGCTGCTGCTGGTCACCTACATCCCGGAGCTGTCGCTCTGGCTGCCGAGACTGTTCCATTGAGCGCCACGCTGGCGCGCAAGCCGAAGCTGGCGGCCAAGGTGGTCAGCGCCATCGAGCAGCGCATCGGCAATGGCGACCTGATGCCGGGCGACAAGCTGGAAACCGAGACCGAACTCGTCGCCCGCTTCGGGGTCAGCCGCACCGTCATCCGCGAGGCGGTCGCCGCGCTTGCGGCAAGCGGCCTCGTCGAGGCGCGCCAGGGTGCCGGCGTGTTCGTGCGCCAGCCGGCGGGGGGCGGATTCGGGAGGTTCCTGGCCGGTCTGGCCGGCCCGCTCGCGACCATGCTGAACGTCCTGGAACTCCGCCTGGCCGTCGAGGTCGAAGCCGCGGCACTCGCGGCCCAGCGTCGCTCTTCCGCCCAGGAGGCGATGATCCGCGAAACCTTCGTGGCGTTCGGCCGTGAGCTGCGCAGCGGCGCACCCACCCACGACGTCGACTTCGCCTTCCATCTTGCGGTAGCCAAGGCCACCAACAACCCCTTCTTCGTGGAATGCCTGACCGCGCTGGACCGCCACACCATCCCGCGTGCGCTGGTCAGCTCGGCCGAGCGGGAGGCGGCATCG